>JANQEX010000114.1 GCA_028278105.1 Alphaproteobacteria bacterium
TTCGCCTGAAGCACCAGCGCTTTTGCCCCGAACATCTGATGATGGCCCTTCTGGACGACCGCGAGGGGCTGGCCGCCAATCTGGTCCGCGCGGCGGGGGCCGATCCCGCCGCCCTGGCGGTGATCGTGGATGGCGAGCTGAAAAAGCTTCCCGCGGTGGAAGGGGCCGAAATGTATCTCTCCCCCGACCTGGCCCGCGTTTTCGCCACGGCCGAAGACCTTGCCCGCAAGGCGGGCGACAGCTTCGTGACGGCGGAGCGGCTGCTTCTGGCGCTGCTTTCGACGCCGGGCGAACTTGCCGGGAAGATGACCGGCGCAGGCATCTCGCCGCAGGCGCTGACGCAGGCCATCGATACGATGCGCAAAGGGCAAAAGGCGGACACCGCCGGCGCCGAGCAGGGCTATGAGGCGCTCAGGAAATATACGCGCGACCTGACGGCGGACGCCCAGGGCGGCGCGCTGGACCCCGTGATCGGCCGCGACGACGAGATCCGCCGCACCATGCAGGTGCTGGCCCGGCGCACCAAGAACAATCCCGTCCTGATCGGCGAGCCGGGCGTGGGCAAGACCGCGATTGTCGAAGGGCTGGCGCAACGCATCGTCAACGGCGACGTGCCGGAAAGCCTGAAGGACAAGCGTCTTCTGGCGCTCGACCTTGGCGCGCTGATCGCGGGCGCGAAATTCCGCGGCGAGTTCGAGGAGCGGCTCAAGGCCGTGCTGCGCGACATCGGCGCGTCTTCGGGCGAGATGATTGTTTTCATCGACGAGCTTCACACGCTGGTGGGCGCCGGCAAGGCCGACGGGGCCATGGACGCCTCGAACATGCTCAAGCCCGCCCTGGCGCGGGGCGAACTGCATTGCGTCGGCGCCACCACGCTGGACGAATACCGCAAGCATGTCGAAAAGGACGCCGCGCTCGCCCGCCGCTTTCAGCCGGTTTATGTTTCCGAGCCCAGCCTGGAAGACACCATTTCCATCCTGCGCGGGCTGAAGGAGCGCTACGAGCTTCACCACGGCGTGCGCATGACCGACGGCGCGCTGGTGGCGGCGGCCACGCTTTCGCACCGCTATATTTCCGACCGCTTTTTGCCGGACAAGGCGATTGACCTTGTCGATGAGGCGGCGGCGCGCCTGCGCATGGAGGTGGATTCCAAGCCGGAGGAGGTGGACGAAATCGACCGCAAGGTCGTGCAACTCAAGATCGAGCGCGAGGCGCTGCGCAAGGAAAAGGACAAATCCTCGAAAGAGCGCCTGCAAAAGCTGGAGGAAGAATTGACGGGCCTTGAAAAGCAGTCCGCCGACCTCACCGCCCGCTGGAAGGCCGAGAAGGACAAGATCCAGCAGGCCCAGAAGCTGAAGGAGGAGATCGAAAAGGCGCGGCACGAGCTGGAGCAGGCCCAGCGCGCCGGCGATTACAACCGCGCGGGCGAGTTGAGCTACGGCGTGATCCCCGATCTGGAGCGCCGCCTGAAGACGGCGGAGGAATCGGCGGAGAACCGCCTTCTGAAAGAAGTGGTGACCGACAGGGAAATCGCCGAGGTGGTCAGCCGCTGGACCGGCATCCCGGTCGACCGGATGATGGAAGGCGAGCGCGAAAAGCTTTTGCATATGGAAGAAAGCCTGCAAAAGCGCGTGATCGGCCAGGACGAGGCGGTGGCGGCGGTCGCGCATGCCGTGCGCCGCGCCCGCGCGGGATTGCAGGACCCCCACCGGCCCATCGGCTCGTTCCTGTTCCTGGGTCCGACCGGCGTGGGCAAGACCGAACTTTGCAAGGCCCTGGCCGAATTTCTGTTCGACGACGACAGCGCCATGCTGCGCATCGACATGTCGGAATTCATGGAAAAGCATTCCGTCGCCCGGCTGATCGGCGCGCCGCCCGGCTATGTGGGCTATGAGGAAGGCGGGCTTCTCACCGAAAGCGTGCGGCGGCGGCCCTATCAGGTGGTGCTGTTCGACGAGGTGGAGAAAGCCCATGCCGAGGTCTTCAACGTGCTGCTTCAGGTGCTGGACGACGGCCGCCTGACCGACGGGCAGGGGCGGCGGGTGGATTTCAGGAACACGCTCATCGTGCTCACCAGCAATCTGGGCGGCGAGATTCTTTCCGGCCAGCCCGAAGGGGAGGAAACGGCGCGCGTGCGCGACGCGGTGATGCTTGAGGTGCGCAACCATTTCCGGCCCGAATTCCTGAACCGCCTGGACGAGATCATCCTGTTCCGCCGCCTCACGCGCGAGAACATGGCGGGCATCGTGACGGTGCAGCTGGGGCGGCTGGAAAAGCTTCTGGCCGCGCGCAATATTTCCATCGCCGCCGACGGCAAGGCGCGTGCCTGGCTCGCGCAGACCGGCTATGATCCCGTCTACGGCGCACGGCCGCTGAAGCGCGTGATCCAGAACACGCTGCAAAACCCCATCGCCGGCATGATCCTCCGGGACCGGCTGCGCGACGGGCAGACCCTGCGCGTCACGGCCGGAGCTTCGGGGCTGGAACTGTCGGTGTGATCGTTGTGGTATTAGACAAATTCAGGCGTCCCCGCGGAAGCGGGGACCCAGTTTGTTTTATAAAACTGGATTCCCGCATATGCACATTCCCGCGGAAGCGGGAATCCCATTGTTTTTCAATAAAATGGGACTCCCGCCGGAGCCTGCCCCCGCGCCCGGCTTCGCCTTCGGCTACGCCGAGGTTTTGGCGTACCCGTCGCGCCGAAGCTTGCGGAGGCGGAAAAGCGGGGGCGGGCATGACGGGGTACTTTTTGGCATGTGTCCGTTCATAAGTTCGTTGGTATAAGCTATTAGAGGCGAAAAGACTCCCTCCTCTTGATCTCCCTCAAGGGGAGGGGAAATGGCGTTTCCCTTTCATTAAGACTTCTCCGGCTAAAAAAAGGCCGGTCCCCGCTTTTGATTCGCGCCGCCGGAGGAAGTTTCATGACAGCATCGCGCCGCTTCAGTTCCCGTTCGGGCATCGCCATCGGGATGATCCTGTTCGTCATCGCGATCATCGCGGTCATCAGCATCGCCATTTCGGCCAGCAGCAATTTCACGGGCTCCACCATCACGCCCGACCGCGTTTCCGCCGATGTCAAAAGCCAGGCCAACCTGATCCGCAACAAGATTCTCGAATGCTATACCAACGGCTATGACCGCGGCGATCTTCCCGACAAATATCCCTCGTCCACCGGCAACGGAACCCTGGTGGAGGATCTGGACTGCCCGTCCTATAACAGCGGCGCGCAGAATATATGGGCCGGCCAGTCGCCCGCCAGCCTGCCGCCGCCGCCACGGGGACTCAATGACTGGTATTACGTGAATGCCGGCTCTTCCGGCGGCCGGTGCATCCGCATCCAGCCGGCGTCGGCCGATGCTTCGGTCAAGCAGGGATTGACGCAGGCGTCGTCGTCCTTTTCATCGATGGAGTTGTCCTACGACACCGGCAAGGACGCGCCGCGCTTCATCGTCTGGATCACCAGGCCCACCGGAACGGTGAGCGACGATTGCAATGATCCCTGATCCGGTCTCCGCCGCGCAGGTGTTTTTCGCCGGACCCGTGGCGCCGTGGATTCCGGCGGCGGTTTACCTGATTTTGCTGGGCGTCGCGCTTTACGACGCGCGCACCGGCATCATTCCCGATACCCCCATGGCGCTGGGCGCGCTGGCCGTGACGGCGGCGCGCCTGTTTGACGAAGGCTGGGAAAAGGCGCTGGAGCATTTCGCCTATGGCCTCGCCGCCGCCTTCGCCGTCTGGGCCTTCAACGAGATCTGGTACCGGCTTGCCGGGAAAGACGCGCTCGGCATGGGCGACGCCAAATGGACGGCCCTGGCCGTCATGACCTTCGGCGCCGTGCCGGGGCTGTTCGCGTGGTTCGCGGGGTCCTGGGTCGCCATGGCGTGGATCGCGCTGTGCTGGCTTTCCGGGCGGCGCATCCGCAAGGTGTATTACGCGCCCTTTCTTTTCTGCGGCCTGACGCTGGGCATCCTGGTGGAACGCCGGATGATCGGGCTGCCGTTCGGAATATATGGTTAATCGTTAATGCAATGATTGGTAGTGTCTCACTTTGAAAATTACCCCTGCCCCCGTTGGAGTTTACCCCCACAAAAGCGAGGGCGGGGACAGGCTTCAGCCAAGGTCTCAAAATCCAGGCGTCCCCGCGAAAGCGGGGACCCAGTTTGTTTAGGGTCTAGACTCAATTTAAGAATTGCCCCTTGAAAAGATTCAATTTCGCGTCATTCCAGCCAAGCGCGCCCCGGCGGAAGCCGGGGCGAGCGCGAGTTGGAATCCAGATTAACCGTTTGAATTTTCTAGATGCCAGCTTTCGTTGGCATAACGTTTGGTTAAATTGAGTTCAGACCCTAATAAAACTAGGCCCCCGCTTGCGCGGGGGCGCCTGATTTTGTAGTGACTGCCGGGTCCCGGCCTATCCACCTTCCGCAAGCTTCGGTGCGACGGGTACGCCAAGACCTCGGCGTAGCCGGGCGCGGGGGTGATTTTCAAAGTGAGACACTACCCAATTATTGCCCGGCTTGACGGGATCGCCGGCGGGAATTATTTTCCCCGCGCCAACATTTGGGAGACATTTATGAGAGCATTGCAGCGTATAAAACGCAGGGAAAAATTGGGAGAATTCGGTAAAGCCGCAGGGATTTTTGTCGGAGCGGCTGGCGTCATCGCTGGTCTCACCTATTTTATGTATCAATCCACTCGCCCTGGGCTGGCGCATGAATGTGCAACAGGCTCGCGCCGCGCGGAAGTGGTAAGAGAATTTGACGGTTTTCCAACGACGCTTTCCGAGAATGGCAAGGTCGTGGGTTACACAAAAGGTCGGTATAATCTACCTTTGAGCGTAGGCTGGGCCGAGCGCTTTTGTGAGACAGGACGCAAGGATACCAAAAACCTCCGTCCGTCGGATGCTCGCGGGTCTTTCATTATTGCTCAGCCCTGAGTAATCAGGCCTCGGCTTCCAGCCACGCCAATATTTGGGAGACGTTTATGAATGTATTGCCGCCTGCCGAGCGCGGGGAAAAATCGAGAAAATTTCTTAAAACCGCAGGGATTGTTGTCGGAGTGGG
>JANQEX010000041.1 GCA_028278105.1 Alphaproteobacteria bacterium
TCATGCAACCGCCTTCGGCGGTTGCTGGATTCCGGCTTCCGCCGGAATGAGCAGTTATCTGTTTGGTTTGATTCATTTCTAATTGAGTTCAGACCCTAACACGCCCTTTCACGCGCGGAGCGGATCAGACGGGTCTCGTCGATCTGGTCGCTGGAGCGGATATGGGCGACGGCGCAGACATCCTGCTCGCGGATGAAATCCATGATGGCGCGCGGGCAGACGATCATCACCTGCCCCAGCGCGGTCACCGAAAGATGGGTGACCTCTTTTTCCTTTCGATGCTCGCGCAGCCATTCCTGGATGATGCGCATGAATTCCCCGGCCTGGCGGTGGCGCATCCGGTCGCGCTCGCGGCGCGGGGCGTCCGTCGCCCCGGTCTGCAATTCGATGAAATAACGGCTGCACACCGCCATGCGCGGCGGACGTGGATCATGATTTTTCCCGGCGGGCGGCAGCATTCATTCCTCAAAATAATCCGTTCCATCCTAAGGGGAGCGCTTTAAATCTTTCTTAAACGGCGGCCTTTCCGAAATAATAAGTTTCCATTAAAATACTTTCGCCTTTCTGCTCCGTTGCCCATGAAGAAAATCCGCGCCGCCGCAAAGCCCCTGACGCGCGAACGCCTTGAGGACATCGCGCTGCGCTATGCCGGCCGTTACGCCGCCACGCGCGCGATGCTGGAGCGCGTCTTGCTGAATCACCTGCGCCGGGCCATGCGCCGGTCGCAGCCGCCGGACCCGGACAAGGCGAAGAAATGGATCGAGGACATCGCCGGCAACGCCGCGCGGAAAGGCTGGGTGAACGACCGCGGCTACGCCGAAATCCTGATCCGGTCCGGGCGGCAGTCGGGATGGTCGAAGCATAAAATCGCCCAAAAGCTCGCCGCCAGGGGCATCGACAAGGCTCTGGCCCGCGCGTTGCTGGGCGACCGTGACGGTGATGAAGACGAGCTTGAAGCCGCCCGCGCGCTGGCCAAACGCAAGGGCCTTGGCCCTTTCCGGAAAAACGGCAAGCCCGCCGGAGCGCGCAAGGAACTGGCAAGGCTGTGCCGCGCCGGTTTTACGCCGGAGGTGGCGCGGCGGGCGCTGCGCCTGACATCCGCTCAGCTTGAGGATGCCGGGGACGAGCTTCGCATCAGATAGGCATAGGCATGGGCGTGAAAGGCGCTGAGCGTCGCCACCAGCAAAAGCATGCCGAACACGCCCGTGATTTTCATGACCAGATGCCCCGCCAGCAGGATGGGCGCGGCGGCCTGCCCCGGCTCCGGTTCCGGCAGGACAAAGCTGAAAATCCACGACAGGCCCCAGAAAACCAGCATCAACCCGGCGATCCCCGGCAGGATGGACAGCAGATTGCCAAGGATCAGGCCCAGGGACTGGCGGCGGGTCAGGTTCCAGGACTGGCGCACGGGCGCCTCGGTCGCCTCCATCACGGTCGCGGGATAGGCCAGCGCCATGCGCGCCTGAAGAAAGAGCAGCACCGCCACCATCGCCAGAAGCAGGGGCCACAGGCCGGACACGTCCCCGCCGCCTTCGGGCGACCCCGCATAGGCCAGAACCGCCGACGTGATGAATATGACCGGCAGGAACACGAAACCGACCTTGATGCTGGTCCACACCAGGCGAATTTCCGGCTTGCCGAAACGGAACGGAATGACGCGCCCCCTCCCCTCGCCCGACAAAAGCTGCCGGTACCAGGCCAGCGTGAAGCGGAACAGGATCAGCATCTGGATGGCGCTGAGGATCATGGCCGCGAGAACAACCAGCGGCGCGCGCGTGGTCAGGGATTCGGAAGGTTGAACGGCTTCATCCGCGCCGGAAGGAGCGCCGTCTTCCGGCATGGCAGGCTTTTCCGCTTCCGGCTCCAGCGCATCCTCCCAGGATGCCGCCGGCGCGGCGGGCTCCAGATTCCGGGTGACGTAGTCCGACAAAAACAGCATCGGAACCTCAACCACCAGAACCAGAAGCGCGGCAATCAGCGCCATGGCGCGCAGCGTGGCCGGCAGATCGGCGAAGACATCCTGGTAGGCGGCCACGACCGTGGACACAACGGGAAGGCGGGCGGACATGAGAACCCTTTCAAGGAAAAAGACGCCGCCTTACGTCAGGCGCAGGACCGGCGCGTCCGCCATATTAGCGCCGCCGCGCGTGGCATCAAGCCAGAGCGGAATCCCGCGCGGCAACGCAAGAATCCCCGTTTCCGGCGCGGTGTGCATGGACAGTCCCGCGTCCCTGGCGAGAATCGCCGTCGCGTGGTCCAGCTCGGCCGGCACGGCCCAGCGCGGATCAAGCGTGTCCGCCGCGTCGCGCAGGACAAAAACATGGCGCAGCCCCGCCTGCACGAAGGCGGTGGCGGCGCGGCATTCGGGACGGAAATCCACGATAATCCCGCCGCCTTCCAAAGCCCGCCCCCGCGCCGCGCAGGCCAGAATGGCCGCGAGGGCGGGATGCGCGATCCATTCCGGGCTTTCCGGGCGCGCGGGCGGCGAGATGCCGCTTTCCGCCGCGCCGCGCGCCTGTGGCAAAAGCGCGTCGTAGGTTCTCTTCAGGTCAAGCTCGGTGCGGGCGATGTCGGCGTTGACATGGGTCGCCTCGCGGTCGCGGAAAACAAGAAGCTTCAGCCCGCTGGCCCGCGCCAGCTCCAGGCTGCGCACGATGTCCGCGCGCCAGTCGGGCCGCTCGAACAGCGATTTCCCGGCAAACACCACCCGCGCGAACGCCGCCGCCGCCAGCGCGCGCATGCAGCCCGGACAGGGCGGATGCGTGACATAGGCCACCGCCCCCCTGGTGGCATAGCCATGGCGCGCGGCGTTGAAGATTCCCGCGCATTCGGCATGGAGATGATAAAAATCCTTCTCGGCCCGGCTCCAGCGCGAAAGGGTTTCGCGCACGCCGGTCGGGAATCCGTTATGCGCGCGGGCGATGCGGCGGCCTTTGGCGTCGATGGCCACGAACCCGACCCGCGTTGCGTAAAAACTGCCGCGCGCGGCGCGCTCCGCCGACAGGAGATGCGTGAGATCCGCGCGCCGGTTCGTGACGGAGACAATGCCGCGGCGGCGAAGCTGGTCGAGAAGATTTTCCATTCCAGCAGGTCTTGAAAAGGGGCGGCAAGTCTTACAGATTATGCTTGATACTTCGTAAAGATTCCACGCCCCCATGCCCTTTGCCCCGCCCGCCCCGGCCGCGCCGGAAATCGCCCGGCCCGGCCTTGAATGGCTGAACGCAAGTACGCCGCTTTCGCTGGCGGCGCTGCGCGGCAAGCTGGTCCTGCTGGATTTCTGGACCTTCTGCTGCATCAACTGCATCCAGTCCCTGCCCGCCCTTCAGAAGGTTGAAGAGACTTTTTCCGAAGAAGCCGTTGTCATCGGCGTTCATTCACCCAAATTCGCGGCCGAGAAGGACGCGCGCAACCTAAGGGCGGCCGTTGCGCGTTATGGAATCCGTCATCCCGTCATTCATGATCCCGAATTGATCCTGTGGCGGGCCTATGCCGTGCATGCCTGGCCGACGCTGGTCTTTGTCGGCCCGGACGGCACGGTGCTGGGCGTCACCTCAGGCGAGCCGGAAGCCCTGGACCTCCTGAACACGGTCCGGGAAATTCTGGAAAACCATGACGGCAAGGACGTTCTGAAGCCTTCCCCCCTTTCACGGGCCGCCGCAAGGCCGGCAAGCGCCGGTCTTTTGTCTTTTCCCGGCAAGATCAAGCTTCTGCCGGGCGGCGAAAAAATCTGGGCCGTGGCCGACAGCGGGCATCACCAGATCGCCCTGTTCGATGATGGTGGAAACCCGCTCCGGCGTTATGGTTCCGGCGGGAAAGGCCGCGGGGACGGCGCGGCTTCCGTGGCGCGTTTCAACGCGCCGCAGGGACTTGCGGCGGACCATCGCTTTATCTACGTGGCCGATACCGGCAATCACGCCATCCGCCGCATCGACCGTGCCAGCGGCGAGGTCAGTACTCTTGCCGGCACGGGCGGACGCGGCATGCTGCTGCTGAACCGCTTTGAAAAAGCCGGGGAGCGCGCGCTGGCCTCGCCCTGGGACCTGGCGCTGAGAGACAACATTCTTTTCTTCGCCAATGCCGGCACGCACCAGATCGGGGCCGTGGACCTTGACACGGGCCTGCTGCGCGTGATTGCCGGAAGCGGCGACGAGAATATCGTGGACGGTCCCGTCCTGCGGGCCGCGCTCGCGCAGCCGAGCGGGCTGGCCTTCAACGCGGATTTCTCGCGGCTATATTTCGCCGACAGCGAAACCTCGGCGCTTCGCTATGTCGACATGAAGGCCGGGGAAGTTCGAACGCTGGCCGGAACCGGGCTGTTCGATTTCGGGCATCACAACGGCCCGCTGAAAAAATCCCTGTTCCAGCACCCGCTGGGGCTGGCGGTGGTGAATGAAAAACATCTTGCCGTGGCCGACAGCTACAATGGCGCGCTGCGGCTGGTTGATCTTGAAAAGGAGGAAACCGCCGACCTTGACGAAGGCTTTTCCTGCGCCGGCGCCGTCTGTCTGCCCTATGGCGAGCCCGCCGGCGTCTGGGCCGATGGGGAAAACCGCCTTCTGGTCAGCGATACGAACAACCACCGCATTGCCGAAATCGACCGGGCGGCCAGGACGGTGAGGACATGGACACAATAAAAGGGTCAAAAAAGGGTCTTAAGGGTCGAAAGGGTCGATAACAAACTCTTGTCATTGATGCTGGATGGCCAGTGTTGTAAACGTTTACGGCCCTTTTGCCCCTCACGACCCTTTCGACCCTCACCGCCATGCCTTTCCGCCTTGTTCCCGAAAACCTGCGTCTTGATTTCGTCAAGCCGCGCTGGGTCGCCTTTGTCGCAAGTTTTGTCCTGTTGATGGCGACGGTGATTCTGTTCTTCACCACCGGCCTGAATTACGGCACGGATTTCCGCGGCGGCATCCTGATCGAGGCGCGCGCGGCGGACGCCGTCGATCTCGCCGCGCTCCGCGGCAAGCTGGGCGGACTTGGGCTTGGCCAGGTGGAATTACAGGAATTCGGCCAGCCCAGCGACGTGCTGATCCGCATCAAGCGCCAGGAAGGCGGCGAGGCCGGGCAAAATGCCGCCATCACGGGGGTACGCGCGGCCATGGGGCCCTCTTACGAATACCGCCGGGTCGAGGTGGTGGGGCCGCGCGTGGGCAGCGAGTTGCGCCAGGCCGCCTTCCTGGCGGTGAGCTGCGCCCTGCTGGGCATCGGGCTTTACGTGGCCCTGCGCTTTGAATGGCAGTTCGGCGTGGCGGCCCTTGTCGCCACGCTGCACGACGTGGTGGCGACGGTGGGGCTTTATTCGGCGCTGCGCATGGAATTCGATTTAACGGCGGTGGCGGCGCTGCTGACCCTTGCCGGCTATTCCATGAACGACACCGTGGTGGTGTTCGACCGCATCCGCGAAACCCTGCGGCGGAGCGGCAAGCAGGCCACCATGCGCAGCGTCATCAACGACGCCCTGAACCAGACGCTGTCCCGCACGCTGATGACGTCGCTGACCACCATATCGGCCGTGCTGCCGCTGGTGCTTTGGGGCGGGCCCGCGCTTCACAACTTCGCCCTGGCCATCACCTGGGGCATCGGCATCGGCACCTTCTCGTCGATTTACGTGGCGGCGTCGATGCTGCTTTACATGAAGCCGGTGCGCGGCATTCCGTCGGGGCTTGGAAAGGCGGCAGGGGCGGAACCCGTGGCCTGATTACTCAAGGCCTGGAGATAAAGACCCGCGAGTACCCGACGGGCGCGGGTCCCTGGTCTTCCCGCGCCCTGTCTTACAAAAGGGATCGGGAAAGCCTATACTGAAACACAGATTACGACTTACTACTTCAACGTAGCGACTGCCGTCCACGCACTCATACCTCAACCTGGGCTGAGCGGAATACAGAATATAAGCGCCCACAGCAAGGGCGGCACCCACTCCGACAACAATCCCTGCGGTTTTAAGAAATTTTCTCGATTTTTCCCCGCGCTCGGCAGGCGGCAATACATTCATAAACGTCTCCCAAATATTG
>JANQEX010000014.1 GCA_028278105.1 Alphaproteobacteria bacterium
GACGTTCAGTAATCAGAAATCAGAGGTCAGAAATCAGTGCCCCATGAGGCGTCATCCTGAAAAAGCGAGCGGCGCGAGCTTTATTCAGGATCTCTTTAACCGGAGAGAGATCCTGAATAACCGCTTCGGGCTTTTCAACCCTCGCGGTTTTCAGGATGACATTCAGAAATCAGAGGTCAGAAATCAGAGATCCGTTTTCCAGGATGACGCGGTTTTTTTTCACCCTTCACTCTTCACTTTTCACTCCCCCAAAGCCGTCATTCCGGAAAGGGCGAACGGCAGTGAGCCCTTGTCCGGAATCTTGTGCCATTATAAGAGAAAGGTCCCGGATAACCTCCCGGCGCGGTTTCCGGGATGACGTCTTGGAGTCGCTCGATAAAAAACAAGACCCCTTCGGCCTGTCTTGCTCCTTGTGCCCAAACCGTTTTATTCTGACCTCTGATTTCTGACCTCTGACTTCTGAATGCGCCAGATCGTTCTTGACACCGAAACCACGGGGCTGGATCCCGCCTCCGGCCACCGCGTGATCGAAATCGGCTGCGTGGAGATTTTCAACGGCATCCCCACCGGCAGGCATTTCCACCGCTACCTGAACCCGGAGCGCGTGGTGCCGCCCGAAGTGCGGGCGGTGCATGGCCTGACCGAAGAGTTCCTGGCCGACAAGCCCCTGTTCGCCGAAGAGGCGGGCGCGTTTCTTGACTTCATCGCCGCCGACCCGCTGATCGCCCACAACGCCGGGTTCGACATTTCCTTTGTCGATTCCGAGCTGGGGCGGCTCGGCTTTCCCGCCATCGCGCCCGCGCGGGTGATCGACACGCTGGCGCTGGCGCGCAAGGCCTTTCCCGGCGCGCCTTGCAGCCTGGACGCCCTGTGCAAGCGCTTCAATATCGACGCCACGCACCGCGCCCTGCACGGCGCGCTTCTGGACGCGCAGCTTCTGGCGCATGTCTATCTGGAACTGACCGGCGGACGCCAGCGTGACCTGACCATGGGCTTTGCCGCGCGAAAACCGAATGGCGCGGCCGCACCACGCGGCGCGCGCCCGCCGCGTCCGCACGCGGCGTCCGCCGGCGAGCTTGCCGCCCACGGCGAGGCAATGGCGAAAATCAGGAACAATCTCTGGACCGGCAACGCGGACGCGGAAGAAAACCCGCGCGCCGGCGGCGCGTAGCCGTGTTTCTCCCTTGACGCGGGAGACGCCCCAAAACGCGCCAGGCCATGTCTTGCTGAAGAAAAAGGGGTGGATTTTGCGAGAGCCGGAAATCCTGTTTTCACCGGCGCGTCCCCGGCCTATAATGGAACAATCTCCGGTTCCTGTTTTCTGATCTCTGATTTCTGACCTCTGACTTCTGGTTTCCGCCATGCGCTTCACCATCAATGTTGAGTGCACGCCCGACGAGGCGCGCGCCTTTTTCGGCTTTCCCAATGTCGCGCCCATGCAGGAAGCGCTGATGAAGGAGATGCAGGAGCAGATGGCCGCCAATGTGCGCGGCATGGACCCGCAGGGGCTTTTGCAAATGTGGCTGCCCGCCTCGATGCAGGCCTTCGAGAAATTCCAGAAAGCCTTCTGGAGCCAGATGGAAAAAAGTGAAAAGTGAAGGCCCGCCTGCAAGCCGTCATTCCGGAAAGGGCGAGCGGACGCGAGCCCTTGTCCGGAATCTCGTGCCAATATGGGAAGAAGGTCCTGGATAAACGCGCTTCGCGCGTTTTCCAGGATGACGCGCGGCCGGAACAGCGCCGGCAAAATTCATGACGCCCGGAAACGCCGACACCATCTACGCGCCCGCCACCGCTCCCGGCAAGGCCGGCGTCGCCGTCATCCGCGCCTCGGGCGCGCGGGCGGGACAGGCGCTTTGCGCGCTGGCGGGATTCGAAAAACCGCCGCCGCCGCGCAAGCTCGTTCCGGCCGGACTGAAAAACGAAAACGGCGCGATCCTCGACCAGGCGCTGGTTGTTTTCTTTCCAGCCCCCCGCAGCTTCACCGGCGAGGACGTGGCCGAGTTTCATATCCATGGCGGGCGCGCGGTGACCACGGCGCTGGGCGCGGCGCTGTCCGGCCTTGGCCTGCGCATGGCCGAGCCCGGCGAATTCACCCGCCGCGCCTTCCTGAACGGCCGCGTCGACCTGACGTCCGCCGAAGGCCTCGCCGACCTGGTCGCGGCGGAAACCGAGGCGCAGCGCCTTCAGGCCCTGCGGCAGATGGAGGGCGGGCTGTTCCGGCTTTACGAGGAATTCCGCTCCCGGCTTTTGCGGGCTCTCGCGCATCTGGAGGCGGCGCTTGATTTTCCCGACGAGGACCTGCCGGAGGACCTGCAAAAAAATCTGGAAAGCGAAATCGACGGCCTTGTCCGCGCGATTGACGCGCATCTGAACGACGCGCGGCGCGGCGAGCGCCTGCGCGACGGGCATGCTGTGGTGATCCTCGGCGCGCCGAACGCGGGCAAGTCCAGCCTTCTCAACGCGCTGGTGCGGCGCGAGGCGGCGATTGTCTCCTCCCAGGCCGGCACCACGCGCGACGTGGTGGAGGCGCATCTGGATCTTTCAGGCCTGCCCGTCATCCTGGCCGACACCGCCGGCCTGCGCGACGCCGCAGCCGCCACGCCGGACCCGGTGGAAGCGGAGGGCATGCGCCGCGCGCTGGCCCGCGCCGGAAGCGCCGACCTGAAGCTGGTCCTGTTCGATGCGTCGTCTCCGCCCGACGCCGCCAGCCTCGCCCTGCTGGATGAGAAGGCGATGGCGGTGATGAGCAAAACGGATTTGATGACGGACTCTTCCCAAAAGAGCGCGTCCAACACCCCTTTCCTTGAGGGAGGGGAAATAGAAAGCAAGGACGTCATTCCGGAAACCGCCGCAGGCGGTTATCCGGAATCTCTTTCCCGCGCTGTAAAAATCTCCTCCGTCACGGGCGAAGGGATTGCCGGGCTGCTCGCCGCCATCACCGCAAGATTGCAGGAAGGCGAGGGGAGCGGGGCAATGCCGCCCCTGACGCGCGCGCGTCACCGCGAGGCGCTGACCCGCGCAAGCGAATCCCTCCGCCGCGCGCGGGAGAATATGCCGGGAAATGTTCCGCCCGAAATCGCCGCTGAAGATTTGCGCGCCGCCGCTTCCGCCCTCGGCCGCCTGACGGGACGGGTGGACGTGGAGGAATTGCTGGACGTGATCTTCCACGATTTTTGTATCGGGAAGTAGGAAAGGTTCGCAGGTGCGAAGGTTCGAAGTGACATATGTCTTTAGAATTGCTTCGCTTCCTGCGGCCGCTCGCATGACAGGCCATGTCACTTTGAACCCATGAACCTGCGAACCCTTCTTTACCTGAAAGCCTCTGCTGAACTAAAACAGGCGGTATGAACAAGAGCGAGAGCTATTACGACGTCATCGTGATCGGCGGGGGGCATGCGGGCTGCGAGGCCGCGGCGGCGGCGGCGCGCATGGGCGCGCGGACGCTTCTGGCGACCCACAAATTCATCACGATTGGCGAAATGTCCTGCAATCCCGCCATCGGCGGCATCGGCAAGGGCCATATCGTGCGCGAGATCGACGCGCTGGACGGCGTGATGGGCCGGGTGGCCGACGCGGCTTCCATTCAATTCCGGTTGCTCAACCGCTCGAAGGGTCCCGCCGTGCGCGGCCCCCGCGCCCAGGCCGACCGCGCCCTTTACCGCAAGCACATGCAGGCGGTCCTTTCCTCCCAGCCTAATCTCACCATCCGCGAGCTGGCGGTGGAGGATGTGCTCACAACGAAAGAAAACAGCGTCATCCCGGAAACCGCCGAAGGCGGTTATCCGGGATCTCTTTCCCGGAATGGCGCAAGATCCCGGACAAGCTCCGGAGCTTTCCGGGATGACGCCGCCCGTTGCCATATCTCCGGCATCGTCACCTCAACCGGCGAAGAGATAAGGGCCGGGGCCGTCGTGGTCACCACCGGCACGTTCCTGCGCGGGCTGATTCATCAGGGCGAGCGGACAACCCCCGCCGGGCGCCTTGGCGAACCGCCGTCCCTTGGGCTTTCCGCCGCCCTTGCGCGGCTCGGCTTTCCGCTCGCGCGCCTCAAGACCGGCACGCCCGCGCGGCTGTCCGGCCGGACCATCGACTGGCAGGGCCTTGAGATGCAAAAGGCCGACGCGAAGCCTTGCTACTTCTCGGCCCTCACGGCATCGACCGCGAATCGATCAGTGGACTGCGGCATCACCTGGACCACCAGGGCCGCGCATGAGGCCATTCTTTCCAACCTGCACCGGGCCCCGCTTTATTCGGGCCGGATTTCCGGCGCGGGCCCGCGTTATTGCCCCTCCATCGAGGACAAGGTGGTGCGCTTCGCCGGAAAGGACCGGCACCAGATTTTCCTTGAGCCTGAGGGACTCGACGACGACACGGTCTATCCCAACGGCATCTCCACCTCCCTGCCGGTGGATGTGCAGGAGGCCTTCATCCGCGCCATTCCGGGGCTTGAGAAGGTCCATATCCTGCGCTTCGGCTATGCCATCGAGTACGACCATGCCGACCCGCGCGAGCTTTGGCCGACTCTCGAAACCCGGCGGGTTCCGGGCCTCTATCTCGCGGGGCAGATCAACGGCACCACCGGCTATGAGGAAGCGGCGGGGCAGGGGCTTGTCGCCGGGCTGAACGCCGCCCTGAAAGCCGGCGGCGGGGACCGGAGCTTCACCCTTGACCGCGCCGAGGCCTATATCGGCGTGATGATCGATGACCTGGTCACGCGGGGGGTGACCGAGCCCTACCGCATGTTCACCTCGCGCGCCGAATACCGCCTGAGTCTTCGCGCCGACAACGCCGACCAGCGCCTGACCGGGAAGGGCCTGGCCCTTGGCTGCGTCGGGCGGGAGCGGGAAGGGGCCTGGCGGGAAAAAACCGCCACGCTCGCGGCCGCGCGGGCGCGGGCCGCCAATCTGGCCGCCACCCCGCATGAGCTGGCCGGGGCGGGGATTGAAGTGAACCGCGACGGCCGGCGCCGCTCGGTCCTTGATCTTCTGGCCCGTCCCGGCATCACGCTGGAGCTTCTGGGCCGCCGCTGGCCCGAATTGCTGGACTGGCGCGCGGACGTGGCGGCCCGGATCGAAACCGAAGGGAAGTACCGCCAATATCTGCAAAGGCAGGAGGCCGATATCCTGGCCTTCCGCAAGGATGAAAGCCTGCGCCTGCCGGAAAGCCTTGATTACGAGGGGGTGGGGAGCCTTTCGGCGGAAGTCCGCCAGAAGCTGAAAGCCGCAAGGCCAGCCACCCTGGGCGCGGCCGCGCGCATACCCGGCGTCACCCCGGCGGCCGTCGGCGCCCTGTTGCGCCATGTGAAAAGAGCCTGAATTGAGGGTGTTGGGGTGTTAGGGTATTGGGGTGTGGGGTAGCCTGTTTTAGGAATGCTGAAATCAGTCGAATTGCCCGTTCCGCCGCCCGTTATCGCGGGCGTTACCAAAAAGCGCTTGCGGGAATCCTATATTCTTTGGCCAGGTGGCGCTGGTTTCTTCTTTCTGTCTCCTTTTTCCGGGGTAATGATGGGGCCAATGGTTGCATAATGTGGGCAAGCCTTGTTTAAATCTGGCACCTTTATCCCTCCCTTAAGTTTCAATAAAGGGGCGAGCATGTCAGCTTTCCTTGTTTTATCTGGATTTTCTTGAACAGCTTTCATAAACGCATCTGTCCCGCCTTGTACTTCTGCTCTTAATCTGCGCTCAGTTTCTTTGAGAATTTCGAGGCCTTGCTTTCCTGTTCCCAAAGCCGAATGAACCCCTACAGCAATGGCATAACCCATACATCTTTCTCTCAGCCCTCCAAAATCCTCAAGGGCTGCCACAGCAGGACTGAATTTCTTACCAGGAGACTTCCGTTGCTCTATTTCCTTAAGTGTTTCTGATGGGTCTAATGTTCCGTTTCGATTTGTGTCGCCAGGATAGTGTTCTGCCATGGTGTATGCTCTCCTAAGTTTGTTTTTAGGGGCATTATAGCAGAGAACGATGAAAGTATTTCCTGTAATTGCCAGAGATTATACCCGGAAGAGAAAAGCGGAAAGCGAAAGGCCGGGCGCATGGCGCGGTCCGGCTCCCTGTGGATAATTCCGCGCCTCATGACACAGACCTTCGATTTGCATGCGGCGCGAGGTCATTTTCCTTGACGGCCTCAGGCGCATCGTTTCAGATTCGCATCTCTTTTCCGCTTTTCATCCGTGCTTATTCTTGGAGTCTTTTCATGCCCTCTTTCCGGTTTGTTCGCGTTGCGGCGGCCTCGGCCGCCCTGGCTTTACTGGCTGCGCCGGCTTCCGCCAGCTTTGAAGTAAGGCGCGCGGCCCCCGCACCTCTCCCCACCCTTCCCGCTTTTCAGGAACAGGCCGTATCAAGGGACACGCGCGCCTCTGGAGGCGTCAGCGATCCCGCCAGCTACTACGCCCAGCCGCTCCACCGCGCGGCGGCCGCGCCGCCCGCTTCCGCGGAGAACGGCTTTGGCATGCGGAACGTATCCTATACCGAGATCGGACGCGCCGCGTCTCCCCCGCCTCCGGCACGGCCGCCCGCTTCAAGCAGCTATGCCGCGGCCGTGGCGGGAGCGGAGCAGACACAGGCCCAGGTGCAAGGCGGTTACCGGCCGGCGGGCTATGCCGGGCCTTCGGCGGCGGCAGGCGCGGCCTATAATCCTAACCCTCTGGCGCGGAACACATCCTCGCGGGTCCGGCCGATTTTGCTGCCCGCCGGCGCGGGCGCGCATTCATCCCGCGCCGGCCGGGCGGGCAGCTATGTAAGCCCCACGCCGTCTTATGCCGCGAATGCTCCGGCGGCGCGGCCTTCCGGCGCGTTCCCGGATTCGAGGCCGTTTGGCTATGCGTCGGCTTCCGCGCCGCAGGCTTCTTCTTATGCAGCGCCGTCCTACGGCTCTTATGGAAGCTATGGGGCGCGGCAGGGTTATGCCTCAGCTTCCCATGCTTCCAGTTCCCATGGCGCGCCGGTGAACAACACACCGTCATCCGCGCCGGATTACGGCCAGCCGGCCCATGCGCGGCAAGCCTATATGCAGCCCTCGACCCTGTCGCAGGCCTATGCCGCGCGGACTCCCGCGCCGCCGCAGGGTTCATCGCCTTCTTACGGCGGGAACAATGCCTTGCCGTCTCAGGCGAATACCGGCGTTGCGCGCCGTTCGCCCTCTCCTGGCTATTACGGGCAAGGGGGCGCCGCGTCTTCTTCCGCCGGCAGCCGACCGCTTTACGCCACCACGCCCGTGTACAGCACCACGCCATCTTATGGCTCGTCTTCCTATGGCGCTTCCTACGGCGCGTCGAACTACGGAAGTTCGGGCCATGGCGCGCAGGGATATGGAACGCAAGGCAACCCCGGCACTCCCACCTCCTCCTATCCCTCCTACGCCTATGCGCGGACGCCTTCCCGTGGCACGGGATATTATTCCTATGGCTCAAGCGGCGGCACGGCTTACGCCACGCCTTCCCAGGGTTCCGGCATCGTGTCCGCCGGCGCGTCGCGGCGGCCGGCTGCATCCGCCTCCCGTTCATCGGGCGTGGTCAAGGCCACGCGGTCCCCGCCCCGCCGCTCGCTGGCGGATTTTGAAACCGTCCCGTCCGCGGCCGATCCCGGATTCTACTGGGCGCTGCGCACCGGCCTGACCCTGCCGTCCGAGACGCATTTCACGTCCGGCACCACGCGCTATTCGCAAGGCTACGAGCCGGGGTGGACGCTGGGCGGCGCGTTGGGATACGGCTTCGCGCCGGTCTTCTCCGGCGTGTCGCCGCGCGCCGAGCTCGAGGTGTCGTACAGCCGCGCCAATGTCGACAAGCAGACGGGCGGCGGGGCCAGCTTTACCGGCACCAACGCGCAGGGCACCACCGATGCCTGGCGCATGTTCGTCAACCTGTATCTGGACCTGGACGCGCTGTCGGTGAGGGGGCTGTTCACGCCCTATGTCGGCGCGGGCCTCGGCGGCGCCATGGTCGATTTCGACCGGCACGGCACCGGCACCACCCTTCTGGCCAGCGACGATACCGGCGGCTTCGCCTGGAACGCCGGCGCCGGCATTTCCTTTCCCGTGTTCGGACCGGACACCAAACTGGATCTGGGTTACCGCTACGCGCGGGTGACCGATACCAAGGTGCAGGCTTTCTCCGGCTCAAGCAGCCGCACCGACATGGGCGCGCATGAATTGATTCTTGGCCTGCGCCAGTCCTTCACGCCGGACATGCTGTTCTGACGCTCTGGATTTAGGCCCGTCTTGTTTTTGCTGCGTCATGCCGAATCCGCCTTCAATGCGCATTTCGAGCGCACCGGACGCGACCCGCAGATCGCCGATCCGGTCCTGACCCCGCGCGGGGTGGCGCAGGCCGAGGCCGCCGCCCGGCATTTCGTTGCGATGAAAAAGGATGCAAGCGCCCCGCGGGCTGCGCCCACGCGCATCCTTTGCAGCCCCTATACGCGGGCGCTGCAAACCGCCTCCATTCTGGCGAAAGCCCTGGGGCTCGGCGTGGAGGCCACGCCGCTTCTGGGCGAGCGCGCGCTTTATTCCTGCGATACCGGCACGCCGGCCGCGCAACTGAAAAAGCTTTGGCCGGACGTGGCGTTCGGCGGTCTGGACGAGCGCTGGTGGCCGCGGCCGGGCGAAAGCGGTGACGAGACGAACCGCCGCGCCCATGCCTTCCTTGCGCTTTACGGCGAAGGCGGCGGGCGCATCCTGGCCGTCAGCCATTGGTATCTGATTTTCGCCCTCAGCGGCGCCGATTGCGCCAATGCCAAAAACGTGTGGATTGAAACCTCGGCCGGGTCCGCGAAACGGCGGCGGGAAGCTTGAATGAAAGGGTCGAAAGGGGCATGAGGGGCGGAAAGGGTCTTTTTTGTTGACCCTGGCGACCCTTTCCGACCCTCCCGGCCCTGTTATAAAACCCGCCCCTTTGTCTCAGGGGATCGTTTTCCCCCCTTTTGCCCGTTTCGCGCCTTATTGCCGCCACGGCATGCCGGAATCCTGTCGGCCCGTCCTTGGAAGGAGAATCCTCATGCCTGTTCTCTCGACCGCTTTGGCGAACCGGCCCAAGGCCCGGATGCTTTCCGCGTTGCTGCTTGGCGCCGCCGTGCTGGGCGCCTCGCCCGCCGCTGCCGACTCCACCACGCTCGGCACGCTGGGCGGCGCGGCCTTGGGCGGGCTGATCGGCAACCAGTTCGGCCAGGGCGACGGGCGCGTCGCCGCCACCATCGGCGGCGTTCTGGCGGGAGGCATCATCGGCAACGCCATCGGCAGCCGGAGCGACGCGGCTTACCGCGGCGTCCGCACCACCTATTACGCGCCGCCCCCGCGAACCGTCTATTACGCCGCGCCGCCGCCGGTGGTGGAATATCACACCACCTATGTCCGGCCCGCTCCCGTCTACGTGGCGCCGCCGGTGGTGATTTACAAACCGTTTCCCCGCTGGCGCCATGAGTACCGCTATTATTATCACTCGCATCGCCACCCCCGCCGTTATCATCGCCACTGGTAGGGAACGCGGCGCGAAAGATGCGAGGCGCCTCTTGTGGCGGAAGGGGTTCTTCGCTAGCCTGCCCGCATGAGCGATGAACAAAACCCCGCCCCGCCTCCGGCCACCGGCTTCGTGGTCGATGCCCAGTATATCCGCGATCTTTCCTTCGAGGGGCCCGCGCATCCCAAGGATGTGCAGGTCAACGAGCCGCCGAAGATCGAGGTCAATGTCGCGGCGCAAACGCGTCCTTTGCAGGAGTCGAAATACGAAGTGGCGCTGACCGTGCGCGCGCAGGCCTCCATCGCCGGCAAGAACGCCTTTCTGGTGGAGTTGGCCTATGCCGCGATCATCGGCCTTCCGCCCGGCTCGACCGAGGAGACGACGCGCGGCATCCTGCTGGCGGAAGCGCCGCGCTACCTGTTTCCCTTCGCGCGCGGCATCGTGGCCAACATCACGCGCGAGGGCGGCTTTCCCCCGCTTCTGTTGCAGCCGATTGATTTTCAGGCCCTTTACCAGCAGCAAAAGCAGCGCGGCGAACTGCCGGCCGTCGGCCGCGCGTGAGTGAGCAAGAACAAACGCACATTCCGGGCACGGCCGCGAAGCAGCCGTGACCCGGAATCCCAATTTTTTTGAAAATAAATGGGATTCCCGCTTTCGCGGGAATGTGCATATTGTGTATTTGCAATAAGCCTTTACCCGAAAACCCTTCATGAAAGTATTTAAAGGGTTTATAAATGATAACAACGGTCCGCTTCTGGTTTATTGCCGGTTTTTAAGGCATTTTTCGCGGGCATTTTTGAAAGCATTTTTTAAGGACGGTTTTTCGGGTCATGCAGACGGCAACGCGCACAAGGCAGAATCGCGGTCGGGCTTCGGGGAAGAGCCTTGAGGAAGTGATCTTTAATCACACCGAGCCGGCGCAGACCAGTGCCGAGCAAGGCCAGCGCTGGGTTAATCGCAGGGACCGCGCAACTGCCCGCAACAAGCGCCCCGGCCAGGTGGTGACCTATGTCCCTTTTGCCCATAGCGAGGGGCTGCTTCCTACGGGGTCGCCGAAATTCATGCGCGTGGTGTCGAACGACAACACGGCGCGCGGTGTGCTGGACGCGGCGCACGAGAAACAACGCGAGATGGGAATCCGGCCCGGCCGCAATCCCTTTATCCTTGATGTTCCGGCGGGAGAGAGGGGCCAGGGCCCTTTCCGGGGCGCCGATCTGCGCGGCGTGGTGATCCGCGGCCATATGCCCGATCTGCGCGGCGCCGCCACGCGCGGAACGGTTTTTTACAAAGCCGCCGGGGGTTTGGTGGGAAGCGGCAACGATCTTTCCAACGCCGCGTTCAACCAGTCCAGCGCTTACGGAGCACAGCTTGCCTGGGCCAATATGAACGGGCTGCGCGTATCGGGCGGCTCCACCGGCATCCGTGTCGACGCGCCGCATGCCTACATGGGCGCGTTGTTCGATTACACATCCGGCAATCTGGGCCGCGCCACGGTTGTTCCGGTCGTGCCGGGCGATGTCGCCAGAAATTACGTTTCCTTCAGCGGCGCGAATTTGAAAATGAACGGTAACGGCATTCAGCTTGCGCCCGCCCCCGCCGTCGTCACCTCCGAAGACAGGAATTCGCTGGCGCGGCTGGCGGGGAAAGGCGAACTGACTCCCGTGCTGCGCCATGGATTGCCGAAAGGTCCCCCGGTCCAGGCCGATAACGACAATCCCTTCCAGAGCCATGTTCGCGCGCGGCGGCCCGATGAACTTCCGCCGCCGCGCAACGGCAATTACCGGCGTCTTGAGTCCAACGCGGCGTAGTCCTTTCCCATGATGGCGCGAGATCCCGGATAAAGCGCTCCGCGCTTTTCCGGGATGACGGCTTTGGGGAGTGACGGGTGAAAAAAGTGAAGAGTGAAGAGTGAAAAGAAAAACCGCGTCATCCTGAAAACCGCGAGGGCTGAAAGCCCGAAGCGGTTATTCAGGATCTCTCTCCGGTTAAAGAGATCCTGAATAAAGCTCGTGCCGCCCGCTTTTTCAGGATGACGCCTTTGGGGAAGTGAAAAGTGACAAAGTGAAGAGTGAAGGGTGGAAAGTTGAAGAAACGGCGTCATCTTGGAAAACGGATATCTGATTTCTGACCTCTGACCTCTGATTTCTGAATGTCATCCTGAAAACCGCGAGGGCTGAAAAGCCCGAAGCGGTTATTCAGGACCTCTTTCCCATGATGGCGCGAGATCCCGGATGCGGCACGGTTATTCCCCCCTTAACCAGCCAAACTCCTGTTTCCATTCGAAAAGCACAAAACCTTGCCCGAACATATGCAGACAAAGTTTATAAAATTCGAAACAAACTTGTCTCGAATTTGAAATTGTTCAATCTTTTCAATGACTTAATATGCTTAATTAGGACTCCGTTTACCTCCATGAATTAATTTCGTTCGTGAGAGGAAACGAATTTATGGCCGCTTTTAAACGTTTTGAGACAGCCCATGCCGGATACAGCGCGCTCTCGCGGGCCCGGATGAGCGCGCCGGTCATCGATTTCGGCCACCCAAAAGGCGAGCTGGACAAGCCCGCCCAACAGAAGCCCGCCGCCCCCCGCAAGAACGGCCAGAACATCAAGACGGTTCAGTTCGCCGACCAGGGCGGCGCTTTCGGCTGGATGAACGGCTCGAAGGGCATCGATGTCGTCTATGACGGCACGGGCATCGGCCTGAAGAAAGCCATCGACGCCAAGATGAAGGAAAAGGGCATCGACAAGAACAGGCGCGCCCCGGTGCTGGACCTGCCGCAGCATCCGAAAGCGCAAGGCAGCTTCGACAACGAGGATCTCGGCGGTTATGTGGTGAAAGGCGGCCTGCCCGCCAGGGCCAGCAACCTGAAAGCCCGCGGCGCGACCTTTACAAGCGCCGCCGGCGGCATGACCGCGCCGAAAGGCGATTTCACCAACGCCACCTTCAACGGCGTGAATGCCGACCACCTGAAGGCGCGCGGCGCGAATTTCACCGGCATGCGCGTGGTGGGCGCGGGAGCCACGGCCAACCACATCAAGGCGCAGGGCGCCAATTTCGGCGGCGACATGTTCGACAAGGTTACCCATGGCGATCTGCGCGGCAGCCGCATCGCCCGGATGGACCATGTGGAAGCGGGATATGTGGCCTTCAGCGGCGCGAAGCTGGCAAGCGGCTTCCGCGCCAACGGCGCCAGGATGGAACCCGCGATGGTGGCCCGCGATCCCGCCAGGGCGATCCATGTGAAGGCCGCGGGCCTGTCGCGGGACGCGCGTTTCGACACCTCCGCCTTCCAGTCGCACCAGCGCCGCAAGCGCGAGATGCAGCTCGCGGCGTAAGTCCGGGGGCGGGCGGCCGGGGGCCAGGGCCAGGCAGCGGCCCAACTCAAGGCGCGAAATACACAGGAACATTCCGGGCAAGCGCCCGAAAGGCGCGCAACCCGAAATGTTCGTTTGATATTGTCAATGAACCCCGAAATTATACCAGCTCGGCAATAATGGCGTTCAGTTTCAGGCGGCCCGCAGGGGTGACGTAAAACCGGGAATCATCCTCGCCCGCGAGTCCTTCCGCGATCAGCGCCGCCTTCGTTCGCGGGTTCAGGAAGTCATCCAGCCTTGAGGCGAACAGGTTCTGCCAGCGCGGTTTTTCGATGCCGGCGCAAAGGCGCAGGCCCATCAGCAGTGCCTCGGTCATGGCTTCGCGCGGGGCGAGGGGGAGGAGCGATTCCATGCCGTTTCCCTTTTCCGTCACGGCTTTTTGCCACGCCTCCGGCGCGCGGATGTTCTGCTGGGCGTGGCGCGGGGCGGGGGAGCCGGGCAGCCGGATGCGTCCATGCGCGCCGGGGCCAAGTCCCAGATACTCGCCGTAATGCCAGTAAACGAGATTGTGACGGCATGCCGCGCCCGGCCGGGCGTGATTGGAGATTTCATAGGCGGGAAGGCCGGCGGCCCGCATGATATCCTGCGTCAATCCGTACATTCCGGCTTGCGTGTTCTCATCGGCCTGAAACGCTTCGCCCTTTTCCGCGCGCGCGGCGAACGCCGTGCCCGGCTCCAGCGTGAGCTGGTAAAGCGACACATGCCCGTCCGCCATGCGCAGCGCGTCCCGCAATTCCCTTTCCCATGCCGCCAGTGTCTGGCCCTTGCGGGCATAGATCAAATCAAAGGAGAAGCGCGGGAAGATGCCGGAGGCGTCCGCCACGGCGCGGCGCGCCTCGTCCGCGCCATGCGCGCGGCCAAGAAAGGCAAGGGCCTCGTCATCAAGGGCCTGCACGCCCAGCGACAGCCGGTTGACGCCCGCGTCACGGAACGCCTTGAACCTGCCGGCTTCCGCCGAAGTGGGATTGGCTTCCAGCGTGATTTCCGCGTCTTCCGCGAACCGCCAAAGCTTTTGCGCCTCATTCAGAAGAACCGCCACGCTTCGCGGTTTCATCAGCGAAGGCGTGCCGCCGCCGAAAAAAACCGTGGCGATCTCGCGGGGGCCAAGGCGTTCCGCCCCATGCGCCATCCCGGCCAGAATGGCCTTGCGCCAGCCCTCTTCAGCCGTGGGACGCGCATGGCTGTTGAAATCGCAATAGGGGCATTTGGCAAGGCACCAGGGCCAGTGGATGTAGAGGGAAAGCGGCGGCATGAGAGATTAGGTGGAGAGTGGAGGGTGAAAAGTGAGGAGTGAAGAGTAAGAAAACGGCGTCATCCCGGAAACCGCCGCAGGCGGTTATCCGGTACCTCTTTAACAGGAGAGAGATCCTGAATAAAGCTCGCGCCGCTCGCTTTTTCAGGATGACGGTTTTGGGATAGTGAGAAGTGATAAAGTGAAGAGTGAAAAAACGGCGTCATCCCGGAAACCGCCGCAGGCGGTTATCCGGGACCTCTTTAACAGGAGAGAGATCCTGAATAAAGCTCGCGCCGCCCGTTTTTTCAGGATGACGGTTTTGGGAAAGTGAAAAGTGAAGGGTGAAAAGAAAAAAACACGTCATCCTGGAAAACGCGCAACGCGCGTTTATCCAGGATCTCTTCCCCATAGATGGCACAAGATTCCGGATAAGGGCTCGCCTCCGCTCGCCCTTTCCGGAATGACGGCTTGGGGGAAGTGAAAAGGGAAGAGTGAAGAGTAAGAAAACGGCGTCATCCCGGAAACCGCCGCAGGCGGTTATCCGGGATCTCTTTCCCATAATGGCCTGAGATTCCAGATCATTGCTCGCTTGCGCTCGCAATGTCTGGAATGACGGCTTTGGGGAAAGCTGTCAGTTTCTTTTCACTCTTCACTTTATCACTCTTCACTTTCCGCTTTTTCCAGTTCCTTGCGCAACAGGGCCAGGGCCCTGGCCCGGTGGGAAAGGGCGGCTTTTTCCTCCGCCGTCATTTCGCCGAATGTGCGGCCATGGCCGTCGGGCACGAAAAGGGGATCATAGCCGAAGCCGTTCGCGCCGCGTGGCGGAAAGACGAGCGATCCTTCCACGCGCCCCTCCACCGCGATCATCTTGTCATCGGGAAAGGCAAGGCAAAGCGCGGCCACGAAAGCGGCGCGGGCGGGCATCCGGTTTTTTCCGGCCAGAAGCCGGCGGATTTTCTCCATCGCGCCCGCGAAGTTTTTTTCCGGCCCCGCCCAGCGCGCCGAATGGATTCCCGGCGCGCCGTCCAGCGCCGCGACGCACAGGCCGCTGTCGTCGGCAAGGGCGGGAAGCCGCGCGGCGCGGCACGCGGCGCGCGCCTTGATGCGCGCGTTTTCGGAAAAGCTTGTGCCCGTCTCCGCCGGCTCCGGCAGGCTCAGCGCGGCGGCGTCCAGCAGCGAAATTCCCGGCAGCGCAAGAAGTTTTTCGAATTCGCGCCGTTTTCCCGCGTTATGCGAGGCGAGGACCAATTTTTGTTCGGGAAAAAGACCGGGCATGGTTAAGGCGGATTTAAGGATGCGTTCCGATTAAAGGATTCATAAGCGTTTTTTTGCAGAATAACAGGAGTCTTTTGACGATTTTGAAAGGCCTATTGCAGGGCGAAAAATGGTGGTCGCGGCAAACGGATATTTGGGTACGGCGGGCAGGCCTTCCTATCAGGACTATGCCAATGCCGCGCTTGCGGCCATTTATGCCCATGTTTCGCGCTTGCCGGGGCATCGCGCCGCGCTGGTGCTGGGTCAGGCTTTACGCATTGCGAACGAACAGGCTTTCAATGCCACGCGCATGACCCTCACTCCCGGCAGTCCGGCCATGACCCTGCCGACGCTGATCAGGGAAGCACAAAAAGCCGCGGAAAATGCCAGCCGTCACCAAAGGCACAAGTCGGCCGAATGGCTGCGCCTGGCGACTCACAAGCGCAATGAAGGTGAATTCGGCCCCGCAGACAGATCAAATCTTGTCAGCAGATTGATAGGAGATATGGGTGGCGGACCGGTAGGGAGCGCAGGCGCCAGGGAAAGCGGCGGCAGGGCGAGCGCTTTGGGTGAATCCCGTGACAGTGGTTCGGATGGTTATGGCTCCGGCTCGGCGTCAGAATCAAGCTACGCAGTAGAACGCACCAATTCCGAGTATAGTCTCTGGACCAGACCTCTTGACCCCAGCACGGCGGGATATAGTGCCTCTGGCCACCAGCAGAACTATCTGCATAACTATGGGCTCTACAATACCAGCCTCCAGCCCCGCCCCAACGATGCCGATCTCTTCAATGACGGTTTCGGCTACAGGGCGCCCGATCCGCCCAGTTTCCAGGACAATCTTTCCCAGGGATTCAACAGCTTTGACGAAGCCCTTCGGTGGAGAGAACGGCAGACGCAAGAATCCGCTTATGGGCCATCCGTTCCCTTGGGCGCTGTTACGCGCCTGCCGGATGATCCGAAGGAATCACCCGCCGATCCGCAAAAATTGGGCGACGAAGCCAGGAAGATGGTCGATCAATTTGGAAACCCAGGCCGGCAAGACGGTCTATCCTTTGGGGCGCAGGTTACGACAGGTAACTACAAGGACGTTTTGCCATCCCATCTCAGCCATCTGCTGATCGATCCCGGTGCCTCTTATCCCGGCTTCAAAAATGGTTTCACGCCGGCCGCCGCTCCGGGATCTGTCAATCCCGCCCTTCTTGCCGAAGCCAAAAAAGAACTGATGAATCCAAAAGCTCTCGCCAATTATAGCGACGCGCCCGGCGGGGGGCTTGGCAATCCTTTTGATCGTACGGGTGCGCAAAAGCTGGCAGGCCGGGCATTGGCCGCGGCCATGATGGAAAGAACCATCCGGGAGGCCGTGTACGGATTGCGCCAGCAAGATGAGAAAAACCGCGCCCTGGCCGCCGCCATCGCGGAAACCCTGCCGCCGGAAGAAAGGGGCCCGCCGGCCACGCCAAAATCCGAAGCCGAGCTTCGCAGGCAGGCCGTGCAAAACACCATGGGAAGCCGCACATTAAGGGGATATGCGCAGGCATTGCGAAAAAACCTCGGCCCGGAAGGCAAAAAACCCGATCAGGACAAAATCTGCAGCACGCGCTTCGACGAATTAAAGGGCAGGAAAGGGCCGCTGAGGACCTCCGAGCTTCGGGAACGCATGAAGAATTTTAAGCCGGAAGAACCCGATAAAGATAGGAAAGGAACCGACGGCGTGCCCATGGCCGATGCCCCGAAAGGCAAAAATCCGGACGGCAAGCCGGTCAAACTCGCCGATGCCCGTGACGCGAAGAAAGAGCCGGAGAAGACCGTCGATAAGCCGGAGACCAAGGACAAGTCCAAGCCGGAAGTCGGCGAACCGGGAGAGAAGAAGACGGCGGAGCCCAAAAAAGGAGACCCGGAAAAACCCAAAAAGGTTGCCGAAAAGCCCAAGCCCAAAGCCGCCGCCGCCGCGCCGGGCTGAACCGGGTCATAATAAAGGGTCGAAAGGGTCAAAGAGGGTCGGAAGGGTCGGTAGCGTCTCGGTTTGATTAGAGTCTAGGTTCAATGGACAATTAAATTCAAGTCATTGAAAAGACCCAACGAACATTCCGGGCAAGGTTGCGCAGCAACCGCGACCCGGAATCCAGTTTGTTCCTGAAAATAAATGGGATTCCCGCTTTTCCGCCTCCGCGAAGCTTCGGCGCGACGGGTGCGCCAAGACCTTGGCGGTGCCGCAGGCGAAGCCGGGCGCCGGAATGAGAAGCTATCTGTTTGATTTGATTCACTTCTAATTGAGTTCAGACCCTAGGGTCTAGGTTCAATGGACAATTAAACTCAAGACTTTGAAAAGACGAGATGAACATTCCGGGCAAGGTTGCGCAGCAACCGCGACCCGGAATCCAGTTTGTTCCTGAAAACAAATGGGATTCCCGCTTTTCCGCCTCCGCAAGCTTCGGCGCGATGGCTGCGCCAAGACCCCGGCGTAGCCGCAGGCGAAGCCGGGCGCGGGGGTGATTTTCAAAGTGAGACACGACCGAAGGGTCGACCCTTATGACCCTCGTGACCCTTTTATGACCCCTTGATTCATTCCGCCCGTGCCTCATGCGGCGGCGGGCGGCCGGCGGGCCATTTGCGGATCAGGCCCGCTTCCCTGCCGAGGGCTCCCGCCGTCCATTCAAGTCCCAGGAAACGGTCTTCGTCCACCGGTCCCGGAAGCATCAGGCCGCGCGCTGGCGCGCGCGTGAAGCCGAATTTGCCGTAATAAGGCGCGTCGCCCACCAGCAGCAGCGCGGCGTAGCCCAGCGCGCGGGCTTGGTCCATCGAGAAACCCAGCAGGTTTGCGCCGATGCCCTCGTTCTTGCGCGCCGCGTCCACGGCAACCGGTCCCAGCAGCAGCGCGCCCGCGCCGGAGGGCAGCAGCACCGGCCAGTAGCGGATGGTGGCGGCGAGATCCTCCGCCGCCGCGCCGTTTGATTCATCCTCTCCCGCGCGGCGGTATTCCACCACGTAGGACAGCGCGCGCACCGGCTCCACGCCGTCGCGCAGGCGGTAGACGGTTTTGCTTTCGCGGCGGTCCGCGCCGAAGGACTGGTCGAGCAGCGCCTCAATGCGCCCGGCGTCGCGCGCGCGCTCATGACGGACGATGGCGGTTTTGGTCAGGGGACGCATGGAAGGTGAAGGGTGATAGAGTGAAGAGTGAAGGGTGAAAAGTAAGAAAACGGCGTCATCCTGAAAAAGCGAGCAGCGCGAGCTTTATTCAGGACCTTTTTCCCATAAGGGCCTGAGATTCCAGATCATGGCTCGCTTACGCTCGCAATGTCTGGAATGACGGTTTTGGGGAAATGAAGGGTGATAAAGTGAAGCGTGAAGAGTGAAGGAAGAGTGATAGAGTAAGAAAACAGCGTCATCCTGAAAAAGCGAGCGGCGCGAGCTTTATTCAGGATCTCTTTCCTGTTCATGAGATCCTGGATAACCGCCTGCGGCGGTTCCCAGGATGACGCCGTTTTTTCACTCTTCACTTTATCACTTCTCACTATCCCGCCTTCTCATCCCTTCACATCCAGCCGGGGCCGGGGGGAGAACGCGCCGTTTTGCAATCCCTGTTGATATTTATCAAGCCCCTTTTTCATCATGTCCTCGATCAGGGCGGCCGGAACAGGTTGCGGGCCCATGCCCGGCGGAAGACCGGCATCGACAGGGCCCAGAATACGGGCCGGAGAGTCCGGGCCCAGCGCCGCCAGCGCGGGGGCTTGCGGCAGGTCAAGGCCCAGCGCCCGGCGCGCCTCGGCTTCGGGCGGGCTGATCCTGCCAAGGGCGGCGCGCGCCGCCGCCGCGGTGGTTTTCAGCCGCACGCCCGGCCCGTCATAAACCGGCATGGCGGTCGGCGTTTCGGAGGTGCGCCGCACATCCGCCAGCGAATAGAATTTCGATCCGCCGGGCGTGACGGCGGGCGGATGCGGCGCAGCCGCCAGCAGGGGGATGGAGCCGGACGCGGCGCGGGCGATTTGCATGGCGTGCGCTTCTTCTTTGGAGGAGGTTGGGGCCTGCGCCGCCTCAAGCTGGGCAAAGAGGGTTTTCGGCTCGTTCGCGGGCATGCCTGCGGCAAGCTGCGCCGCGAGGGTTTGGGGCTCGCTTCCCGGCGAGGCCCTGGCGATCTGCGTTTCAAGCGTGCCGCCTTCCCGGACCGGGGACGGAGTGGCGGACGCCGCCATTTCCTCATGCGTCTCGCCGCCCAGGAGCGAGGCCAGCATGGTCTCGCCCGCCGATTTTCCGGTCTCGTCCTCGAAGATGGCGTTGACGATGCCGACGACAAAACCAATCGGCCCGCCGAACAGGGCGTCGCCCGCCACCTTGGCGAAGCTGGATATCTCGTCGCCGGACAAGGCCCGGTAAATCTGGCTGACAACGGGAATATGTTGCAGCGGGTTGAGAATGCCGAGAATGTCGTCGAAGCTTAATTCGTGCTTGGCCGCTTCGGGCGCTTTTCCGCCCGTCTGCGGACCGGCCGCGTAGGACGCGGCCGTGCCGTCGCGGTCTGTGGCATAAATCACGCCGGGATTGCGCGTGCCGATGATGTAGTCCGGATTCACGTTCTTCTCCCCCCGTCATCGTTTCTGCAAGCCGCGTGCCAGAAATAACCATGTTTTTCCAACAAGATATGACGATGCGTCCCCGGAACGAATTGCGGTTGGTGCAATCTTTTCCATTCGGCTCCCAGGCCCTCATTGTGGGTCCCGTGGCCGTGGGGTCGTATGATACGCTGCGGCCATGAGAAATCCCGTCACCCTGGCCCTTCTGGGCGACGCGCCGGCGCTGGCCGCGGTGCTGGCCGAACATGCCGAGCATGCCGGTCCTTCAATGCGTTTCATGGTCATGCCGGGAAAGGATTCCGCCGACGCGGATATCCTGATCGCAGCGGCAAACAGCGCGACGGAACTGGCGCAGCGCCTGGCCGCTCTCAAGGCCGCCAAAACACAGGCCGCGCGCCTTCTGGTTCTGGGCGAGGACCTGCCGGAGCCGGAAGAAGAAGCCGACGCGCTGGGGCTTGCCGGAATCTTTCGCATGCCTCTCCGGCTGGCCGCGCTTCTGGACGCCGGATTTTCGGCGCGGCGCCTTGCGGATCTGAAAAGCCCGCGCCGGCTGGACGGCGGCGTGGTCTTCGATCCCTTCACGCGCCGGCTGGAGAGCGCCGACGGCCGGGCCGAAACGCTGACGCCCAAGGAAGCCGATTTTCTCCTGGCCCTTCTGGAAGCGGGCGAAAAGGGCCTGGCGCGCGCGGCGGCGCTGACCGGAATCTGGGGCTATCACCGCGAGGCCGACAGCCATGCGGTGGAGACGGCGGCCTGGCGGCTGCGCCGCAAGCTGGAGGCGCTTTATCAGCGCGCGGGCCTTCTGGAAAGCCGCGAGGGAATGTTCTATTTGAGTGGCATGTGAAGGGTGAGGGGGGTAAGGAGTGAAGAGTGAAGCGTGAAAAGTGAAGAGTGAAAAAGCCTGACGCCTTTCCCCCAAAGCGTCATTCCGGAAAGGGCGAGCGGAGGCGAGCCCTTGTCCGGAATCTTGTGCATATATGGGAAAGAGGTCCCGGATAACCGCCTGCGGCGGTTTCCGGGATGACGCTTTGGGGGAAGTGAAAAGTGAAGGGTGAAGAATGAAGAGTGAAAAAGCCTGACGGCCTTCCTCAAAGCCGTCATTCCAGACATGGCGAGCGCAAGCGAGCCATGATCTGGAATCTCAGGCCACTAATGGGAAAGAGGTCCCGGATAACCGCCTGCGGCGGTTTCCGGGATGACGCGGTTTTTTTCACTCTTCACTTTTCACGCTTCACTCTTCACTTTCCGTCCCTCCGTCCCGTGCGCCATGAAAACAGCCTTCGCCGCGAAAGCCCTTTTTCTGGTCCTGCTGGCGGGCCTGGGCGCCTGCGCCGGCCTGCCGTCGCGCGATCTGGACGCGCCCGCGCCGCCGGGACGCCAGCGCATCGTGCTGGTGCGCGCGCCGGGGCCGGAGCGCATTGATGTGGTGTTTCGCGCGCAGGGCCGTTATGCGCCCGAAGCCTTCCGGAAAATCGACCATATTTTCCGCGACCGGCGCAGCGGCGCCGTCTATCCCGTTGATCCCGGCCTGATCGACCTGATCGCGGGCCTGCGCGACCGCATGGCGATGGCCGAAGACACGCCCATCGAGCTTTTGTCGGGCTACCGTTCGCCCGAAAGCAACGCCCGGCAAGCCCGGACCAACCGCCATGTCGCCCGGCACAGCTACCACATGAAAGGCATGGCCGCCGATATCCGCATTCCCGGCATGAGCAGCCGCGCGCTGGAACTTGTGGCCAAAACCGTCCAAAGGGGCGGCGTGGCGCTCTATCCCGACAGCGGCCATGTGCATGTGGATACCGGCCCGGTGCGCGGCTGGGCGGTGAAGCGCGGGCTTGAGCCGGGGCTGGGCCGGTCCCGGCGGCGCTAGAAAAAAAGGCCGGAAGGGGCAAAAGGGTCTCAAGGGCCGAGGGGGATGAAAGACCCTCAAGACCCCTTTGACCCTTTATGACCCTTCTCCTTTACGCCGCCACGGGAATTCTTTGCGACTCCTGCGCCTCCAGCATGGCTTTCTTCAGTTTGGAAAGGGCCCGCGATTCAAGCTGGCGCACGCGCTCCTTGCTGACATTCAGCTTTTCGCCCAGTTCTTCCAGCGTGGCGCCCTGCGCGCGCAAATGCCGGGCGCGGATGATGGCGCGCTCGCGCAGGTCCAGGCCCTTGAGGGCTTCCTTGAGTTGCGCGCGGCGCACGGCGTGGTCGCGGCGGGCCATGACATCCTCTTCCGGCGTGGGCGCGTCATCAACGATGAAATCCTGCCAGGACGCGCCGCCGTCCCCCGCGCCCGAAAGCGGCGCGTGCAGGCTGACATCCTGCGCGGCGAGACGCTGATCCATGCGCTCCACCTCTTCGGGCGCGGCGCGGAAAGCCCTGGCCAGGTCGTCGCGCAGTTCGGGGGAAAGCATGGGCGTCGCGCTCTCCGGCTTCTTGCCTTCGATGCGCGCGCGCAGGCTGCGCAGGTTGAAGAACAGCGCCTTTTGCGTGGCGGCGGAGCCGAGCCGCACGATGGACCAGTTGCGCAGGATGTAGTCCTGCATCGCGGCGCGGATCCACCAGCCGGCATAGGTGGCGAAGCGCAAGTTCCGCTCCGGCTCGAAACGCGCGGCCGCCTGCAAAAGGCCGATATGCCCTTCCTGGATCAGGTCGCCCACCGGCAGGCCGTAGCCGCGAAAGCGCGTGGCCATCGCCACCACCAGCCGGGTGTAGGAACCGATCAGCCGGTGCAGCGCCTTTTCATCGCCCGTATCCCGCCAGGCGCGCGCGAGTTCGTATTCGTCCGCGCGCGCCAGCATCGGCGCCGCCATGGCGCGGGCAATGAAGCGCTGATTCGATTTTTGGGTAAGCGTGTCGTCGCGGTGTATCATGGTGACCTCCCAACCTTCCAAGAAGCGACAGGGACGGGCCGGTTGTCAGCGGCCCTGGACGGATTTGACGGGGCCCGCAAGCGGCGCCCCAATCCTTCCTCTCAACCCTGTTATACGCGCAAAAGAGGCAACCCGATGACCATAATATTTATCAATTAAAACAATTGATTAAGATTGTTTTTGAAGCGGAACGCCGCATGCGCGGCCCTTTTTTCCGCCAGGAATCTTTCCAGGCAAGACGTCCCTGTGCCGCGGGCTTAAGGGAATATAAGGAAAGGCGGTGTTGACTCGGCGCGGTCCGTTTCTTCTGATACGGTGATCTCCATGGATTCCAGCAGCAGAATTGTTCAGGGCCTTGGCCGGGTGGTGGATGACCACATCGCCTGGCTGTCGCAGTGGCACCAGATCGCTTTCTATGCGGGGCCGGCGCGCGCCGCGAAAGCGGCGGAACTGAAAGCCCCCACTTCTTTTTTGCAGTGGCATGAGCGCGCGCAGGAAACCCTGGCTTCGCAACAGCCGGTGCTGGAGCGGCTTTGCGCCCTGCATGAGCAGCTTCACACCAGCGCCCGGCTGGTCCTGATGCGCGCGCCCGAAGACGGGAACATGCCGGTTGAGGATTACGAGAAGGTTCTGGCGCGGTTCGATGAATTCGTCACCTCGGTCCGCCGGCTGGAGCGCGCCTTCTCGGAAGCCGCCGCCGGGCTTGATCCGCTGACCGGCCTTCGCACCCGCGTGGGCCTGCCGGAGGATTTCAACCGCGAGCTTTCCCGTTTCCGCAACGCCGGCACGCCCTGCGTGCTGGTGATGGTGGACCTGGACCGCTTCAAGTCGGTCAACGACGCGCATGGGCATGAAACCGGCGACAAGGTGCTGGTGGCGGCGGGCAACACGCTGCTGCGCCACATCCGCACCTATGACGACGCCTACCGCATGGGCGGCGAGGAATTTCTGCTGATGCTGAAAGGGCTGGACCCCAACGCCGCCCTGCCGGTGCTGGAGCGCCTGCGCGCGGCGCTCGCCCGCATGGACGTGCGCGCGCCCGACGGCTCGCTGTTGCGCCTGACGGCCTCGCTGGGCTTCACGGCCATTCGCGCGGGCGCGGCGCTGGACGAGTTGCTGGCCGAGGCCGACCAGGCCCTCTACCGCGCCAAGCGCGACGGCCGCAACCGCATCGTGAGGGCGTAGGGTGTTTTAGGGTATTGGGGTGTTGGGGTATTGGGGTGTTGGGGTGTTGGGGTGTTGGGGTGTTGGGGTGTTGGGGTGTTGGGGTGTTGGGGGAAAGAATCTGCTGCAATAAATACCCTAAAACCCCAATACCCCAATACCCTAAAACACCCTATGCCTTGGGTCCCTTGATCTCGGCAATTTCGGCAAAAAACGCGGAGCCGAGCCCGGCAACGATGGATTCGATGTCGCGGCGCTGATGCAGGACCGTCAGCACGATGATTTCTTTTCCCGCGCGCTCATAAACAATAAAGTGTCTTCCGGCTGAAAGCATGAAAAAAGGCGTGGCGCGCCGGGCCCGGGGCCGGGATTTTTTGGATGCGGCAATGGCCCGGAGCGCGGCGTAAAGTTTGGAAAGATAATCCGCCGCCCGGCGCGGGCCCCAGCGCGCGGCGGAGTAGTCATGAATATCCTGAAGATCAAGCGCGGCCCGGCGCGTGAGGCGAATGCGGCTCATCGCCAGCCCCCGCGCTCCTTCTTTTTCAAGATTTTCATGTCGCGCCGGAAATCGCCGGTCGAGTCAAAACTGCGTCCGGCGGCAAAATCACGGTAACCCTCAAGGATGGCGTCACGCTCGGCCAATCCTTCGCGCTGCCGCATGTCGCGCCGGATCAGGTCGCGGACATATTCGCTGGGCGTCTCATAAAGTCCTTTTTTGCCGGTCATTTTCCCGACATAGCTGGCCAGCGGCCCCGTGAGGCGGGCGTTAATGCGCGTAAACATCATGGCGAAGCCTTTTCATCCCGGCGGCAAAAATCATTCTATCCATTGTCGCAACATAAGGTCAAATATGTCGCACAAAATTTTTGTGGCCAAATCCTCACGCTGCTTGTGAACCCAGGCCCTAAAGCCGCGCCACGGCCAGCGTCAGGGCTTCTTCGTTGAAACCCAGAAGGCGCAGGGCGCGGATCTGGCGCAGGCGCACGGACGTGGTTTCGCCCGGCGCCAGCAGAAGAATGCGCAACAGCGCTTCGCCCGTTTGTCCCTTGCGCAAGGTCTCGGCCAGCGCCCGGTCCTGCACCGCCTGCGGCTGCGTCACCACGCCCAGCGCGGCCACGGCGTCGTTCGGCACGGTGCGGCCGAGAGCCTCCAGCAGCGCCAGCGCGTCCGCCCGGCGCAGGACGGGAATGGATTCATCCCTTGCAAAGGCGACCAGTTCCGCCGCGCGCCGCCTTTCCGGCAGCAGGCGGCGGATATCCGCGAGGGCGGCGAGGTCATGGGGGCCGCCCGCAAGCTCAAGCCAGGCCTTGGCCTTCGCGTCGCCTTGCAAAAGGGCAAGCCGTGCGAAGGCCGGCGCTTCCGCCGCCAGGGACGGGGCGGGCGCGGGCGCGGATTCAAAAATCAGATCGCCAAGGCTGCCAGCCAAGTCTTCCGGCGGCGTGTCGCGGATCAGCATGGCCAGCAGCGCCGCTTTTTCTTTTGCGTCCTTCGCGGTCCCGGCGGCGCGCAGGGCATAGGCGGGCGCCAGCTCGGCGGGAACGGTTTCGCGCGTCATCAGGTTTTTCGGATCGCGCTTTATGGCGGCCAACGCGCCCGGCTTCAGGTTCAGCGCGGCATAGAAAGCCTCCAGCTTGCCCGGCGAGACCTGCCGCGATTGCGCGAGCGCCAGGGCGATGCGGCCGCGAAAAGCGTCACGGCCTTCCAGGTCCAGCAAAAGGGGGTAGGGAACCGGTTCGATCAGCCGAAGCATTTCGGGCGAAGGCGCGGCCTTGGCCAGAACCAGCAGCGCCGCGTGCAGCGCGGGCACCTGCCGCGCCGCCGGACGCACCGTTTTGCCGCCCAGCGCCGCCTCGGCCAGATTCAGGAAGGGCGTGTCGGGCTCGCCCGCCTCGCGCATCACGTCAAGGGCAAGACGCGCCTTGGCGCGCCCGTTCTTCCCGCGCAGGGCGCAGACGGCCGCCAGCTTGGCGCGGAACGGGCTTGCCGCGCCGCCAGCCATGGGCGCGCAGGCGGTATCGAAATCGCCTTGCATCAGCGCGATGCCGGCCAGGCGCTCATAGGCGGTCTCGCCGATGAAGCCGGGCGCGCGCCGGGCCTGGCGCCGGGCGGCGTCCGCGTCGCCCGAAGCGGCCGCCAGCAACACGCGCGCGGCGAAAAATTCCGCCCCGTCTTCCGGCGGACCGCCGGGCGGAACGGCATGGGTCAGGGCCAGCCGCCGGGCAAGGCCGCGCAAGGCTGGCGCGCGCAACTCGCCCGTGGTCAGCGCCACGCCCGCCCTTTGCAGAAGCGGCGTCAGGATTTCGGCCGCGCTTCCCCGCCACAGCGCGGGATCCAGCCCGCCCTGCCGGATGTCCAGCAGGCCGGTTCCGGCGGGCGAGGGATTGGGCAGCGCCACCGGCTTTACCTTTTCGCCCTCGATCACCACGGGCGCGATCTCCGCCGCCGCAGGACCGGGCGAAAGCAGGGCGATCAGGGCGAGAAGCAGAAACGGCATGGAGAAGTGTGGAAAGTGAAGAAAGAAGAGTGAAGAGTGAGGGGAAAGGAAAATCAAGGGGGCTTGGAGGGCCAACAAAAGGGTCTTAAGGGGCGAGAGGGTCATAAGGGCCGGGAAAGTCAAACCCTCCCGGCCCTCTTTTATTCGATCCTTCCGGTCCTTTGCACCCTCTATAGTCGCACCCCTTTTAATTGAAAAACAATGGGATTCCCGCCTCTCCGCCTCCGCAAAAGCTTCGGCGCGACACCATGCGAAAGACCTCGGCGGTGCCGAAGGCGAAGCCGGGCGCGGGAATGTGCATATGGGAAAAATTATTCAGCTTTGCTATATTTCACCGGCGCAGGTTATTAAAGTCTGTCTGCCGGATGCATTTTTACAAATTCGCATGAACCTGAAACGCCCGCTGGTCCTGATTGGCATGATGGGGTCGGGCAAGACCTCCCTGGGCCGCCTGCTGGCGCCGCGGCTCGGCCTGCCCTTTGTTGACCTTGACGTCGAAATCGAGCGCGGCGCGGGAACCTCCATTCCCGACCTGTTTTCAAGATACGGCGAGGCGGGTTTCCGCCGCATCGAGAAAGACAGGCTGACGGCCTTGCTGGACTGCGGTCCGGCCGTGATCGCCGCCGGCGGCGGCGCCGTGCTGGACGCCGGCACACGCGCGCTGTTGCGGGAACGCGCCATTACCGTCTGGCTGAAGGCGGAGCCGGACGTGCTGGCGCGGCGGGTGGGCGACGGGACGAATCGGCCGCTGCTCAAGGGCGGGGATACGAAAAAAACCTTGCGCCGCCTGCTCAAGGCGCGCGCGCCTTATTACGCGCAGGCGATGATTACCGTGACCAACAATGGCATGCAGCCGGACGCGGCGGTTGAAGAGGTGCTGGCCGCCGTGCAAAACTGTCCCGGATCGGGGAGCTAGGAGCCGGAATCCGGAAGACGAAGGACAAAGGCTTCTTCCCTGGATCTTAAGGTTCAAACTCAATTAGAAATGAATCAAGTCAAACAGATAACTGCTCATCCCGGCACCCGGTTTCGCCGAAGTCTTGGCGCGCCCGTCGCGGCGTAGCTTTGCGCAGGCGGGCAAGAGAGAAGGGAGGGAAAGGCACATCCCCCCTCCCTCTGGGAGGGGGCAAGGGGGAGGGAAGACCTTTCCATAAGAAGAAGCATGGCTCTTGAAGCATGCGCATGAGCCCTCCCCTAACCCCTCCCAAGGGGAGGGGAATATTAATATCAGCCTGCCCCGGCTTTCACCGGGGTCGGGGTGAGAAGCTGTTTTTTGGATGACAAACCTGTTTAATTGAGGACAGACCCTGTTTCCTCAAGTAGTCAAATGAATCTTGGCCCTTGATCCTAGCCCCTGGAATCACATGAGTCCGCACACCAATTTCGACAAGCCCATGGGGCTTTCCAACGCATCGCAGGTCAAGATCGATCTGGGTCCGCGCAGCTATTCCATCCATATCGGCACCGACTATCTGGAGCGCGCGCCGGAAATGATCGTGGAGGCGCTGGGCCGGCGCCGCTGCCTGATCGTGACGGACTCCACGGTGCAGCATTTTTACGGCCGCCGGTTCCACGACATCATGACCGGGGCGGGCCTGACCCGTGACGATCCGCTGGTGATGCCGGTGGGCGAGCAGACCAAGAATTTCTCCTATCTCTCCTTCCTGCTCGACAACCTGTTCATGCGCAACATCGACCGCAACACGATACTGGTCGCCCTGGGCGGCGGCGTGATCGGCGACCTGACCGGCTTCGTGGCGGCGGTGGCGCTGCGCGGCATCGATTACGTGCAGATTCCCACCACGCTCCTGTCGCAGGTGGACTCGGCCGTCGGCGGCAAGACGGCCATCAACTCGCCGCGCGGCAAGAACCTGATCGGCGCGTTCCACCAGCCGCGTCTTGTGATTATCGACGTCGACACGCTGAAGACCCTGCCGGTGCGCGAGGCCCGCGCGGGCTATGCCGAAATCATCAAATACGGCCTCATCGGCAATGCCAGCTTTTACCGGTGGCTGGAGGTCAACGGACCAAGCATCACCGCCGGGCGCAAGGCCCGGGTGGAGGTGCAGGTGCAGGCCATCCGCACAAGTTGCGCCGCCAAGGCCTGGTATGTGATGGAAGACGAGCGCGACGCCAACCGCCGCGCGCTGCTCAATTTTGGCCACACCTTCGCCCACGCCTTTGAATCGATCACGAACTATGACGGCAGCCTTTTGCACGGCGAGGCGGTGGCGATGGGCCTGGTAAAGGCCTTCCAGCTTTCCGAGCGCCTGGGCCATTGCCCGCACGAGGATGTGGAGCGGGTGGAGGCGCATCTGAAGGGCATGGGCCTGCCCACCAGCCTTTCGGGACGCGGCTGGCCGGTGCATCCGCTGATTGCCGTGATGTTCAACGACAAGAAGGTGATGGACGGCGAACTGACCTTCGTGCTGACCCGCGGCATCGGCGAGGCCTTCGTCGAAACCAGGGTCTCCACCGACGACGTGCGCGCCGTGCTGGAGATGCCGTGACCGGTTGCCCGTGCTTCGGGCCCGGCGGTCCGTAAAAAACAGCGTCATCCTGAAAAAGCGAGCGAAGCGAGCTTTATTCAGGATCTCTTTAACCGGAGAAAGATCCTGAATAACCGCTTCGGGCT
>JANQEX010000021.1 GCA_028278105.1 Alphaproteobacteria bacterium
ACAGATAACTGCTCATTCCGGCGGAAGCCGGAATCCAGCAACCGCCGAAGGCGGTTGCATGTTGCCGAAGGCAACATGCTGGACCCCGGCTGGAGCCTGCCCCTGCGGAGGCAGGGGCCGGGGTGAGAAGCTGTTTTTTGAATGAAAAGCTTGTTTAATTGAGTCCAGACCCTAATACCCTTTCATGCGGACCGCTTTCGCTTCTTCTGCCAGTGCTGCGCCCCCGCCCGGAATCGCGGTGGAAGCCAGGGGCCTTGTCATGCGCTTTGGCGGGCTGCTGGCGGTGGATGGCGTGGACCTTGCCATACGAAGCAGCGCCATCACCGCGCTGATCGGTCCCAACGGCGCGGGAAAAACAACGGTCTTCAACTGCCTGACGGGATTTTACCGGCCCACCGCGGGACGCATCACCGCCTATACCCATAAAGGCGCAATAGACCTTGCAAGACTGCCGCCGCACCGCGTGGCATCCAAGGCGGAACTGGCCCGCACTTTTCAGAACATTCGCCTGTTCCGAACCTTGAGCGTTCTGGAAAACATGATGGCGGCGCAGCACCGGCCGCTGATGCGCTCCTCACAAGGACAGATTGGCGCGCTGTTGCGCACCCCCCGCTGGAAGCGGGCCGAGGCCGAGGCGCTGGACCGCGCCCGCTTCTGGATGGACCAGCTTGGCATTCTCGCCCATGCCGACGAGGCGGCGGGCAGCCTGCCCTATGGCGCGCAGCGGCGGGTGGAGATCGCCCGCGCCCTTTGCGCGCGCCCGCGCCTGTTGTGCCTGGACGAGCCCGCCGCCGGGTTGAATCACGCGGAGTCCGCCGGATTGGCGGGGTTCCTGCGCAAGCTCTGCGACAAGCAGAAAATCGGCGTGCTGCTGATCGAGCACGACATGAACGTGGTGATGGGCATATCCGACCATGTCATTGTGCTGGATCATGGCCAGAAAATCGCCGAAGGAAAGGCGGAAGAGGTGCGGACGCATCCTGAGGTCATCAAGGCCTATCTGGGCGAGGACGGCGATGCTTGAGGTGAAAGGCGTGGAATCCTCCTACGGGCCCGTGCATGTGTTGCGCGGCGTAAGCCTTGAGGTGAAGCCGGGCGAGATCGCGGCTCTGATCGGCGCGAACGGCGCGGGCAAGACCACGCTTTTGATGACATTGTGCGGCGAGCCCCGCGCCCGCGCCGGGCAGATTTTGTTCGAGGGGCGCGATATCACGCATCTGCCCACCGACGCCATCATGCGGCGTGGCATCGCCCATGTGCCGGAGGGGCGGCGCATATTTCCGCGCCTTTCCGTGCTGGAGAATTTGCAGATCGGGGCCTGTTTCCAGCCCGCCGCCCATTTCCAGGCGGATCTGGACCGGGTGTACGGCCTGTTTCCGCGTCTTAAGGAGCGCAGCCGCCAGATGGCGGGGACGCTTTCGGGCGGCGAGCAGCAGATGCTGGCCCTTGGCCGCGCGCTGATGAGCCGTCCACGCCTGTTGCTGCTGGACGAGCCCTCGCTGGGCCTCGCGCCGCTGGTCGTGAAACAGATTTTCGCCACGCTTTCGGCGCTTAATCGTGATGGGCTGACCCTGTTTCTGGTGGAACAGAACGCCCGCGCCGCCCTGAAGCTGGCGCATAAGGGCCATGTGATGGTGAATGGCGCCATCATGCTTTCGGGCGAGGGAAAGAAACTGCTGGCCGAGCCGTCGGTGCGCGCGGCCTATCTGGAGGGTGAAATTGGACGGGAAAGGAAATCAGGATGAAAACTTTTTCAATTCTGCTGGTCCTGCTTCTGGCGGCGGTTCCGGCGCGGGCGGAGATCACGCTTGGCCTGATCGGCCCGCTTTCGGGCCAGTACGCCGTGAATGGCGAGCAGTTGCGGCGCGGCGGCGTACAGGCCGTGGCCGACATCAACAAGGCCGGCGGCGTGCTGGGCCAGAAACTGAAGATGGAGATTCTTGACGATGCCTGCGATCCCAAGCAGGCGGTGGCGGCGGCGAACAGGATGGCCGCGCGCGGCATCAGGTTCATTGTGGGGCATTATTGCTCCGGCTCGGCCATTCCCTCGTCGAAGGTGATGATGGACGAAGGAGCGGTGATGGTTTCTCCCGGCTCCACCAATCCGCGGCTGACCGACGAGGGCGGGCCGGGAATCTTCCGCGTCTGCGGGCGCGACGACCGGCAGGGCGTCGTGGTGGCCGATGCGATTGCGAAGGAGTTTCCGGGCGAGAAGATCGCCCTTTTGCACGATAAATCCGCCTATGGCCGCGGCCTTGCCGACGAGGTGAGAAAGAATTTGAACGCGCGCGGCATCAAGGAAACGCTGTTCGAGGCCTATACCCCCGGCGAGAAGGATTACTCCGCCCTTGTCACGCTCTTGAAGCAGAACAATATCGGCGTGGCGTTCATTGGCGGCTATCACACCGAAGGCGGGCTGATTGCGCGGCAATTGCGCGCGGCGGGATCAAAAGCGTGGCTTTTCGGCGGCGATGCCTTTGTCACATCCGAATTCGCCGCCATCGCCGGACCGGCCGCCGAAGGCATGATGATGACCTTTGGCCCCGATCCGCGCAACCGGAAGGAAGCGCAAACGGCCGTGCGGTCCTTCCGCGCCCGTGGCTATGAGCCCGAAGGCTACACGCTTTACGCCTATGCCGCCGCGCAAGTTCTGGCCGGAGCCATTCAAAAAGCGGGGGCGGCGGATCCCGCCAAAGCCATTCCCGTGATGCACCGGGAAACGTTCCATACGGTGATGGGGCCGATTGCCTTTGATGAAAAAGGCGATGTGAAGTCCCCCGCCTATATGCTTTACCAGTGGAAGAACGGCAAATATGCCGAGCGCGATCCCGCGCCGCCCAAAAATCAAGCGCCCGCCGCAACAGGCGGCCGGGTGATATGCACGATGGATATGAAAATCTGTCCGGGCGGCACCGCGGTCGGCCGCACCGGCCCGGATTGCGCATTCAAGCCCTGCCCGGAAAGGGGGAAATAAGAAAATTCCGCCAAGCTCCATTCATTAAGAAGTTCCCCGCAATTCCGCGGCTTCTTTCAGCCATAAATCGGCGTGAGCGCCGTTTTTCATGTGGCCGAACCACGGGCCGCCGCGGGTGTAATGCACCGCGGCGGGCGCGAGGTCCATGCTGGAATGGCCCTCCAGCCAGTTCCATTTTTCGGGCAGGGCGCCGATCTCCTCGTCCTTCAGCCAGTAAAAGGCGTGCAGGTCGCGCCCCGGTCTGGCGTTGATCGCGTCAAGCGTCAGCGCCTGATGGGCCGGGTGCCGGCAGTTCCAGAGCATGAGGCTCGACCAGTTTTTGCGCGCGTAGCGAAGCTGCGCCTGCTGGTCCATTTTCTCCGTTTCGGGCGGGGAGTGGTCGTGCTTCACGCACATCAGGGCATGGCGCGGATCGGCCAGCGCAAAAAGGTTTTCGATATCCTCCAGCCACAGAAAATCGCAATCGCAAAATGCGGCCCATTCGGTTGACGCAAGATGCGGCACGAGAAAACGCGAGATGGCGAATTCGGTGCTCATCGGCGCGCCGGAAATCACGTCCCATAATTTGTTGCCGTGCTTTTCCGTGGGGCGGCGGTAAAGACCTTTTGCGCGAAGCTTATCCAGCTTCAGCGGCATGATGGAAAGGGGCCGCCGCGCGCGCTTTTTGATGGAGGCGGCGCAGACCTGATAGGCGGCATCTTCGCGCGGATCGTAGCCGATGAAGAGGGAGAAAGAGGGCATGAGTGATAGAAGAATAATACATTCCCCTTCCCTTGAGGGAGGGGATTAAGGAGGGGGGTCTTGCGAAAGGGTCGTAAGGGTCAGAAGGGTCAACGGGGTCAATAAAAAAGACCCTCATGACCCTTATGCCCCTTGAGACCCTGTTAGACACCCCTTTCCCCTCCCTTAAGGGGAGGGAGAAGAGGATTTGAATCTCTTGTCAATGCGGCGTGTCTGGTGTCGGCTTTGGCACAGGGCTTGCAGCGATTCGGTGTTGGGTTTCAAGAAAGGACATTCATGTCGATTGCCGAAAGAGTGGATGCCATTACGGCCATTGCCGATCCCTATCGCGGGGAAGTCCTTCCGGTGCCAAAGTCGGTGAAAATCGAGTTGACGGCGCGGTGCAATTTTGCCTGCTCCTATTGCGCGCGATCCATGATTTTGCGCGACCAGCGCGACATGGACCGCAGCCTGTTCGAGCGCGTGCTGAAGGAAATGCGCGGCGCCGGCGTGGAGGAGATCGGCCTGTTTTATCTGGGCGAGAGTTTTCTCCTTCCCTGGCTGGACGAGGCCGTGCGCTTCGCCAAGCGCGAGGCGGGATATCCCTATGTATTCCTCACCACCAACGGCTCGCTCTGCGCGCCGGAGAAGCTGCGCGGCGTGTTCGAAGCCGGGCTTGACAGCCTGAAGTTCAGCGTCAACTACGCCGACGAGGAGCAGTTCAAGGACATTGCCCGCGTGAAAGGCGCGTTGTTCCAGGCCATGATCGGCAATATCCGCTCGGCCCGCGCCGTCCGCGACGAAGTGGAGAAGGAAACCGGCCATCGCTGCGGGCTTTACGCCAGCTACATCGCCTATGACGGCGATCAGGGCCGGCGCATGCTGGAGGTGATGGACCAGATCAAGGACGCGGTGGATGAATATTACGCCCTGCCGCTTTACAACCAGGCCGATCTGGTGGGCAAGGCGGAGCAGGAGCAGGGCTGGAAGCCCGTCGCGGGCAACCGCGGACGGCTGGCGGCGCTGCGCGAGCCCTTGCCCTGCTGGGCCGTTTTTACCGAGGGACATGTCACATGGGACGGCAAGCTTTCCGCCTGCTGCTTCGATCATGACGGGCGCTTTCATATGGGCGACCTGACCAGGGAAAGCTTCATGGACGCTTGGAATTCCAGGGCTTATCAGGATCTGCGCAAGGCGCATCTGGCCAAGGACGTGACCGGCACGCCTTGCGAAAAATGCGTGGCTTATGTCTGAGGCGGCGCGCGCCCTTTCCCCCGTTATCCTGCCGTATCGCGGCGTATACCCAAAGATTGCCGAAAGCGCCTATGTCGCGCCGGGCGTGGTCATCATCGGCGATGTGGAGATCGGCGGGGACACCAGCATCTGGCCCGGCTGCGTGATCCGCGGCGATGTGAACGTGGTGCGCATCGGCGCGCGCGTGAACATTCAGGACGGCACGGTGGTGCATGTCACCCAGGGCGGACAGGGCACACATATTGGCGACGAGGTGACGATTGGCCACATGGCCCTGATCCATGACTGCACGCTGGAAAGCCGCTGCTTTATCGGCATGCGCGCATCCGTGATCGACATGGCGCGGGTGGAAAGCCTGGCCATGCTGGGCGCGGGCGCGCTGGTTACCCAAGGCAAGGTGGTGCCCGGTGGCCAGCTCTGGACGGGAAGCCCCGCCAAATACTTTCGTGATCTGCGCGACGGCGAAAAGGCCGAAATCACCGCCCGCGCCCGCCATTATGTGGAGTTGGGGCAAGAATATAGAGGCCAAACGGCCGCTTGACCGGCAGGGCCGTGCTACTCAGGCATGGGGCGGGTAGTGGGTCAGTTTGACTCCTCGGCAATCATGCCCGTCCCCGCTTTCGCGGGGACAGGCTCCGGCGGGCATCCCATTTTTCTTGGAAAAACAAATGGGACCCCCGCCTTCGCGGGGGTGATTTGTTCAAACTGACCCACTACCATAGGGCGAATGCCGGGCTTGACAGTGCAAAATACGATCATTCACAGTTTACGTTCGTACTCTTTATTGGGGTTCAAGTGATTTCAGAAAATAATGCCGTAACATACCATAGCCTTCCCGCAGGGCGCAAAGCCTGCTTCGGCATTATAGATGATCCTTCATACAGATCGCTTGCGATAATTTTAAGAGCAGGAGGCTTGGCTTATTACTTTTCTCCTGCGCGTGAATCGCAGTCTGTTCAAAAGATTCTTGTGACGCCGGAAGAAGAGCTTAAGCCCGGCCGGCTTGCAGGTTTGTTTGACACCATTGCCGCGGACCGCGCGATGATAAGGTTTGGGGAGGAAGGCGCGGACCTTCGTCTTGCCCTCTCGACAAGTGTTATGCAGGGATGTGCCGTAACGGCCAACGACATAACGTTACGTGGAGCATCTTATGCTGAAAACGATCAGCGGCGCGTGGTTCCAAGATGGTTTGAGGAGGAGTTGGATCATCATCAGGTAACATTGGCAGAAATGGATTTCGCGCTTAAGCGGCATACCGGAATCCTTCCGCAAGTCCCCGCGCCGCCTGTGGCGCCTTCAATAAACGAGGTTCCTTGCGCAAGGCCGCCCGTGCTTGAGCGGTCCCATGCCGCCATTGAAGCCGGCCTGAGATAGCTTTTCGCGTCAGAGGGAAGGGCGAACCCTAAGAACCTTGCCCGTTACGGTGACTAAATCCGCACTTTCACGTAGCTGCCCGGCGCGTCTTCCAGCGCGGGGTGGGTGGAAACCGTGCCCGGCGGACGGGCGGGAACAGGGTCGCCGCTGAAGCCGGCCAGCCATTTGTCCCAGTCCGGCCACCAGGAGCCGGCGGTGGATTGGGCGCCGGTAAACCAGTCATCCGGGCTTTCGGGCAGGTCCACGCCATTGCCCTGAAGGTTTTCATTGGTCCAATGACTGTACTTCTTCGCCGCCGGCGGATTGACCACGCCCGCGATATGGCCCGAACCCGACAGCACGAAGCGCACCGGCCCCTTGAAATACTGCGCGCCGTAATAGGTGGTGTGCCAGGGGGAGATGTGATCGTCGCGCGTGGAAAGGAAGTAGGACGGCGTGGTGATGGTGCGAAGGTCAATCGGCACACCTTCGATTTTTACCGCGCCCGGCTTGGCCAATCGGTTGCGCTGGTACATTTCGCGCAGATAGAAGCTGTGCATCGCTGCGGGCATGCGGGTGGAATCGGCATTCCAGTAGAGAAGATCGAAGGGGAAAGGCTCCTTGCCCATCAGGTAGTTGTTGACCACGAACGACCAGATCAGGTCATTCGCGCGCAACAGGTTGAAGGTGGTGGCCATGGAACGGCCGTCCAGGAAGCCGCGGGCGCGCATATGGTCTTCCAGCGCGCTGATCTGCTCTTCATCGATGAAGACCGCCACGTCGCCCACATCGCGGAAATCCAGCATGGAAACAAGGAACGTGGCGCTGTTGATCTTCGGCAGGTCTTCGATGCCGGGCTTGCCCTTCATGCCCTCCATCCAGGCCAGCAGCGTGCCCAGCAGTGTGCCGCCCAGGCAGTAGCCGAGAATGTTCGCCTCGTTCTCGCCGGTGATGGCCTTCACCTGCCGCAGCGCGTCCACCGGGCCTTCCAGCATGTAGTCGGTAAAGCCCTTGTCCGCGAGTCTTTCGTCGGGGTTGACCCAGGAAATCATGAACACCGTGTGGCCCTGCTCCAGCAGAAAGCGGACGAAGGACTTTTTCGGGCCGAGGTCGAGGATGTAGTATTTGTTGATCCAGGGCGGGATGATGACGAAAGGCACGCGCTTCACCTGATCGGTCATCGGCGCGTACTGGATAAGCTGCATCAGGTCGTTCTGGTATACCACCTTGCCGGGCGTGATGCCCACGTTCTTGCCAAGCTCGAACTTGGTGTCGTCGGTCATGGCGATGCGCAACTGGCCCCCACCGCGCTCAAGGTCTTCCAGAAGGTTTTCAAGGCCCTTCACCAGGTTCTCGCCGCCGGTTTCCGCCGTGCGCTTGAGCACTTCGGGATTGGTCATCACGAAATTGCTGGGCGACATGGCGTCCACGAACTGGCGCGTATAGAACTCCACCTTATGCGCCGTTTTGGGATCAAGCCCTTCGGTTTCGTCCACCACGTTTTGCAGCCAGCGCGCGCTGAGCAGGTAGGATTGCTTGATGAAATCAAACAGCGCGTTCTCGCTCCAGGCCGGGTCCTGGAAACGCTTGTCGCCCTTTTCGGGCGCGATGATGGGCGCGACCGAATTGCCGCCCGCGAAGCGCCGCGCCGTGTTCTGCCACAGCCTCATGTAGTCCTGCCACAGCGACATGCCGGATTGCACGACGCGCGCGGGCTGCGTCATCAGCTTCTGGTTCAACTCGATAAAAGCGTTGGCGACCGGCAGGGGATCGGTGGGCGGCGGCACCAGCGCCGAATTGCCATGCCGCGCCACGAATTCCTGCAGCACCTTGCCCGACCTTTCGCCGATCTGCGCGAAGGTGCGTGAGAGTTCAAAAGGATCGGGAAACCTGACAGTATTTTCGGAAGCGGGAGGGGGCGCTTTGGCTTGGGCGTCGGTCATTTTTCGGGCTTGCAAGAGGAGGATATTGCGATCATAACGTGAATTCCGTTCTTATAGGGGGAAAAAGCATTGCGCGCAAACCGCGGAAAATTTTTTTTCACAATTTTGATGCTGACGGCGCTCGCAAATTGTTCCGGGGGCGATTTGCCTCAATGGATCACAGGCGAACCCACGCAAGCTGAAATCGAAAATTATAACGGACCCGTTCCTATGCCGGGCGCTCCCGCTGCAGACGCCGCATACCCCAATCTGGCCGATGTGCCGCCACGGCCGACGCCATCGCTTTCGCAAGCGCGGCGCAAGGACGAGATCAGGCGGCTGAAGGAAGAAAACATCGAAGGTCAGGCCAGTATCAAAACGCTGTCTGCGTCTTCATCTGAAAAGAGCGGGAATGAAAAATGAGCGAGCTTCGGTTGGGCCTTGCCGGTCTTGGAAATGTGGGCGCGGAACTGGCGCGGCTTTTGACAAGGGATGCCGGCATGCTTTCCGCGCGCGCGGGCAGGCCCGTGCGTCTGGTGGCGGTCAGCGCGCGTGACCGCGGGCGCGACCGTGGCGTCGATCTCTCAAAACTGGCCTGGGAGGAAAACGCCGCCAGCCTTGCCGCGCGCGCCGATGTGGATGCGGTGGTGGAAACAATCGGCGGGGCGGAAGGCGCCGCGCTGGATCTCGCCCGCGCCGCGTTGAAAGCCGGAAAGCCCTTTATGACCGCCAATAAAACGCTGCTGGCGCATCACGGGCAGGAGCTGGCGGCGCTTTCGCGCGAAAAGCCGGGAGCGGCGCTTTACTTCGAGGCGGCGGTCGCGGGCGGCATTCCCGTTATCAAGACGCTGCGCGAAGCGCTGGCCGGAAACCGGGTGGAAGAGATTGCCGGAATCCTGAACGGCACCTGCAACTATATATTGACGGCGATGCGTGAAACGGGGGGCGATTTTGCCGCGATCGTGAAGGAGGCGCAGGCGCTTGGCTATGCCGAGACCGATCCTTCCTATGATCTGGACGGGCACGACGCCGCCGACAAGCTCAGCATCCTGGCCGCGCTGGCTTTCGGCATGCCGCTGGCGGCCGGCGGATTTGGCGTGGAAGGCATTCGCGCCATCACGGCGCAGGACATCGGTTTCGCCAGGGAGCTTGGCTATCGCATCAAGCTTCTGGGCATGATGAAGCGCACGGCCGACGGGCTGGCGCGGCGCGTGGCGCCTTTCATGATTCCGCTGAACGCCATGCTGGCTCACGTGGAGGGCGTGACCAACGCCGTGATCCTGCGCGGCAATGTGGTGGGACCGCTCACGCTGGTGGGCGCGGGCGCGGGCGGCGGGCCGACGGCCTCGGCCGTTTTGTCGGATATCATCGATTGCGCCTGCGGTCGCCGCGCCGTCTCGTTCGCGGACTCGGCGCCGGCGGCGACGGTCCCGCCCGAAAAAAGCATAACCTCCTTCTACATGCGCCTGATGCTGAAGGATCAGCCGGGCGTGCTCGCCGACATCACCGCCGTGATGCGCGACGCGCGCATCTCCATCCAGTCGATCATCCAGCACGGGCGGAGCGCGGCCGCGCCCGTTCCCGTGGTGTTCCTCACGCATGAAGCTCCCGAAAAAGCCTTTTATGACGCGCTTTCGGCCATCGAACGCCTTCCTTCTGTGCTTGAGAAACCCTGTGTGTTAAGGATCCTGGCTTGACCGGAACCCTTGCGAAAGGATCCAGAGGGGCATAAGGGTCAACAGGGTCCGCGTAACCAAAAAGACTGTGCCCAAGGAGAAAGTGAATGAAACCCGCCGTGAAGGAACTGCCGCCGGAGCAGGTGACGTATCCCGCCGTGATGGACCGCAACCTGGCCATTGAGCTTGTGCGCGTGACGGAAAGCGCGGCCCTGGCCGCCTCGCTGCTGATGGGCCGCGGCGACGAGAAAAAGGCCGACCAGGCGGCGGTGGACGCCATGCGCCGCTCGTTGTCCGTTCTGCCCATCGACGGCACCGTGGTGATCGGCGAGGGCGAGCGCGACGAAGCCCCCATGCTGTATATCGGCGAAAAAGTCGGCAAGGGCGGGGTGGCGCTTGATATCGCCCTTGATCCGCTGGAAGGCACCACCATCACCGCCAAGGGCGGCTCCAACGCGCTGGCCGTGATCGCCATGGCGGAAAAAGGCGGCTTTTTGAACGCGCCCGATGTGTATATGGACAAGATTGCAATCGGTCCCGGCTATCCCGACGGCATCATTGATCTTGATCATTCGCCGCAGAAGAATATCTCCGATCTGGCCAAGGCCCGCGGCGCGGAGCAATCGGACCTTCTGGTCTGCATCCTGGACCGTCCGCGCCATGAGGAGCTGATCGCCAGGGTGCGGGAGACCGGCGCGCGCATCATGTTGATCCCCGATGGCGATGTCAGCGCCGTGATCGCCACCGCCCATGCCGAAACCGGCGTGGATGTGTATATGGGAACCGGCGGCGCGCCCGAAGGCGTGCTGGCCGCCGCCGCCTTGCGCTGCACCGGCGGGCAGATGCAGGGCCGTCTTCTGTTCCGCAACGACGAGGAAAAGGCGCGCGCCACGCGCTGGGGCGTGCAGGACCTGAGCCGCAAATACGGTCTGCTGGACCTTGCCCATGGCGACGTGATGTTCGCCGCCACGGGCGTGACCAACGGCGCGATGCTGAAAGGCGTGCGCCGCTTCCCCGGCGGAGCCGAGACGAATTCGGTGGTCATGCGCTCGAAAACCGGCACCATCCGCTATATGGAGGCCCAGCACAATTTCCGCCGCAAGCAGGATATTTACAGGGGGTAGTTGAAGAGTAGTTATGAGTGATAAGTGAAGAGTGAAAACAAACCGCGTCATCCTGGAAACCGCCGCAGGCGGTTATCCAGGATCTCTTCACCATAATGGCACAAGATTCCGGATAAGGGCTCGCGGCCGCTCACCCTTTCCGGAATGACGGCCTGGGGCAAGTTTTCAGTCTTTTGCACGTATCACTTATCGTTTGCCGCTTGTCACTTTCCATGTCCTTTGCGCCCATCTTTACTGCCGAACCCCCATCCACCACGGTGCTGCAAGGCTCCGTGACGGGGCGGCGCTGGGTGATCGAGCCTTACGACGAGCGCCTGGCGCTCGCGCTGGCGCAGCGCCACGCGGTGCCCGACGTGGTGGCGCAGGCCATGGCGGCGCGGGGCGTCGGCCTTGAGGACGCGGCGGATTACCTTGATCCGACCCTGCGGGCGCTGATGCCCGACCCCTTGCATCTGAAGGACATGGAAAAGGCGGCGGCGCGCTTCGCAACGGCCCTCGCCGCGGACGAGAAAATCTGCGTTTTCGGCGATTACGACGTGGACGGGGCGACGTCTTCCGCCCTTTTGCTGCGCTTTGCCCGCGCCTGCGGGCGGGAAATCATTCCCTATATCCCCGACCGCCTGAAGGAAGGCTATGGCCCCAACGAAACGGCGATGCAAAAACTGGCCGCGCAGGGATTCAAGTTGTGCATCACGGTGGATTGCGGCATCACCGCCCATGCTCCCCTGCGCGCCGCGCAGGAAGCGGGGATGGATGTCGTGGTGCTTGACCATCATACCGGGGAGCCGGAACTGCCTCCCGCTTATGCGGTGGTGAACCCGAACCGGTTTGACGAGGCGTCGCCGCACCGGCATCTGGCGGCGGTGGGAGTGGTGTTTCTGTTTCTGGCGGCGGCGCTGAAGATTCTCAAGAATTGGGGATTTTTCAGCAACCGCCCGCCGCCGGACCTGCGCGGGGAGCTGGACCTGGTGGCGCTTGGCACCCTGTGCGACATGGTGGCGCTGAAAGGCGTCAACCGCGCTTTCGCGCGGCAGGGCTTGCGCGTGATGGCCACGACCGGCAATACGGGGTTGCGGGCGCTGTTGCAGGTGTCGCGCGGCAAGGGGGCGGTGGATGCGTCTTTGGCGGGCTTCGCGCTTGGCCCGCGGGTGAACGCGGGCGGGCGCGTGGGCAAGTCCGGTCTCGGCGCGCGGCTCCTGTCTTGCGACGATGAAAGCGAAGCGAAAAAGCTCGCAGAGGCGCTGGACAGGCTGAACGAGGAACGCCGCCGCATTGAGCAGGATATCGTGGACGAAGCCCTTCGGCATGTGCCGCGGGAATCCGCCGCCGCCGTGATGGTGGAGGGAAAAGGCTGGCATCCCGGCGTGATCGGCCTTGTCGCCTCCCGGCTTGCCGCGCGCTATAACCGGCCCGGTTTTGCCACGGCCTTCGATGAAAACGGAACGGGCAAAGGCTCGTGCCGGTCGGTGAAAGGCGTCGACATCGGCGCGGTGATTATCGCCGCCCGTCAGGAAGGATTGCTGGTGAATGGCGGCGGACATCCCATGGCGGCGGGATATACCGTGGCGTATGACCGCTATCCCGGATTCAGGAATTTTGTCGAAACACGCCTCGCCGCCTGGCTGGCCGAAGCGCCCGCCGAGCCGGTGCTGGCCCTGGACGGCATTCTGGCCGTGCCGGGTGCGACGCTGGCATTGGCCGAAAAGCTTTCCATGCTGGAGCCCTTCGGCTCCGGCAATGCCGAGCCGCGCTTCGCCGTGATGGACGCCGAGCTGGTGAAGGCGGGGACGATGGGCGCGGACGGCAAGCATCTGCGTCTTTTGCTGGGCGACGGGCGCGGCGCGTATTTGAAGGCGGTATGCTGGCGGGCGATGGAGAATCCCGTCGGCCCGGCGCTGACCGGACTCCCGCGCGGCGCGCGCGTGCATGTGGCGGGGCGGCTGCAGGTCAATGGCTGGAATGGCCGGACCGAGGCGCAATTTGTGGTGGATGACGCGGGCCTTGCGTGATTTCCGTTTGATTACTTGAAGATAGCGGCCATGGCGCCTGCGCCTTCCTGCCGCCATATTGGGGCTCAAACTGGGGGCGGCGGGCGATCCTTGCCCGTCCCAGCCTTCGGAGGAACCACATGAAAAAATACCTGCTCATGGGCGTGATGGCGCTCGCGCTTGCCGTGCCCGGCGCGGCCATGGCCGAGACGGCCCCCCCGCCCGCGCCGCCGCCCGGCGGCCCGCAAAAGCCCGCGATGGCCCCTGAGAATTTCGAGGCGCGCAAGGCGAAGGTTCTTGAGCGCCTCGGCAAGAGGATCGCGGCGCTTCAGAAATCCCAGAGTTGCGCGCAGGCGGCGACGGACGCGAAAGCCCTCCGCGCCTGCAAGCCCGAACGCGCGAAAGCGGGCAAGCGCAGGGGCAAGGGCATGCGCAAGGGGATGAACATGGGACCCCCACCCCTCCCGCCGGGAGAGCCCGCGGCCCAGTAACCTGTAATCAGGACGATCAACGAAGCCCCTCCCGCCGGGAGGGGCTTTTGTTTTCAGCCGGTATCGTGCAGGGCATGGAGGATCCAGGCGCCGTTTTTCTATCAGCCTTGAGTGAAAGCCACGCCGCATTTGCGGCATGTGCCGGCATAATGTTCGCGTGCATGGTTATAGCGTGAGGCGGCCTCTTCTTTTGACAAAACAATTGTTTCACCGAAGACCCGTAAATCTCCGGCAGGAGCATCAAACCATATGGTCGCTACGGAACGGTTATCGAGATTATAAGGCTTAGAGGTCCGTCCTTTCTCTAGCGCCGTCTGATAAGCCGGGCTGGCCGTTTCAACCGTATTATAGACACGCAAGGCCGCGCCCCTTTTGCCGGAGCCGGGGAATGCCACAACGGCCTTTGTTCCTTGGCCCATTTCAATCGTAAAACGGTCGTGCCTCTCAACACGTATCAGGATGGCTTCATGCGCCTGTCCGCCGCGCCGGCTATAAAGATTGACGACGCTTCCTTCCTGACCGGGGGCATGGAACTGAAAATCGCGCCCGCCCGGTGTGAAAGCCCGTTCCTGCAATAGTTGGTGCAGGTGTCTCAAGGATGAATCTGACATCAGCGGGTTGTTGAATTCCGCCAGCACGACTTCCTCAATGTTTTTGTCATAATCAATAGGAACAAGGGGGATAACGGGAATGGCATCGGCCTTGCTTCCTGGGCGCAATAAATTAAACATTTTATTTTCCTCTTTCTTGCTATGTTTCAACCGAAACCATGAACCTGCGGTTGAGAAACAGGTTGTCGTGAAAAAGCTGTCTTGCCTGCGTTGAAGGCTTTCAAAGACGCGAAGAAACCGGGTTGGGCGGCACCTTCCAAGGTTGCGGGTTTCGCAAGTCCCAGGCTGGTGCGAACATGGTGGAAGACAGTGGGAGTGCGGGGCATGCAGATCGGACAGGTGCAGCCAGGGCCATGTGCGACTTCTTCCGCAGCGCTGTGGAAGCCTGCCCGGTTCGTTACAGCCTCTATGGCCTTGTGAAATAAATCTTCACCCGGTTGCCTCAAGCTTTGAATAAAGCCCGGCTGGGCGACTCTTTCCAAAGTGGTTGAAACGACATTTCCCACAGATGTGCGTACGCGCTCGGCAATATTGGGTTTTCGCGGCATACAGATAGGACAGGTGCATCCCGCCCCGTGAGCTTCAGGGGTCGGGTTGGCTGTAGATTGTTTGTTTGTTGTCGCAGTGATGTTTTCCTTGAACCCTGAATTCGTATCATGAGCAACGGTTTTGTCCGGGGGCGGCGCGCCATCTGCCTTACGCGAAGATGGAGCGGCTTTTCCATCGGCCACTTGCTCCGCGCCGCCGCCATGTCCTGACGGTTCCGGAGGTTGGCCGGAGTGGGGTTTGTCTGGTTCCTGTCCCTGCCGTTCGGGCCCGGAAAAAATGTGTGTTGGTGCGCTGGCCTGCTCTGCTTTTGGCTCGATGGTTTCATTTTGGGTGGGAGCCCCGGACGAAGCCTCCGGTCTTTCTCCGGTTGAATCCGGGATAGGGGCGTGCGTCGAAGGATGTTCCGCGCCTTTCCCCTCAGCAGGGCCGGGTTGCGCGGCAACGGGGTCGGCCTCGCCAGCATGACCGGCATCGGGCGGCGGCGCGGCCAGGTTCCGGGCGGGGGCGTCCGGGCTTGATTCCGGCGCGGCCATTTCTGTCTGCCGGGGTTCGGCGGAGACAAGAGGACGGCCGGCGTTTCCATCCCGCTCCGGCGCGACAGGCGGGGCTTCCTTGACCAGTCCTGCCGCAGAAACTTTCCTTGCCACTTCCGCCGCAATTGGAATACCCGGCGCCAAAGGCCTCATGATTTTTTGTGGGGCGACGCCCTTTGATCTGAAAACATGCCCTGTCTGACGCAATGCGTTGCCTGCCTGACGCGGGTCCGGCCGGATGGCGCCGGCTATACGCGGAATGATACGCGAGGGCACAACAGCCGCGCGGAACGCCGGCCGCGTTTCAAACCTTGCCATAACGGCGGAAGCGGGGCCTTGCCGTAATGCGGCGGCTGGACTTTCTTTTTGCAGGATGGGAAGCTGACGCGGCAAGTCCTTGACCTGCGCCAGCATGGCCCCGAGGAGATCTTGCATTTTCGACGGCGCGGACAGGCCTTGCAACGCGCCGATTTGCTTTGTGATGTCGCGCAGGCTCTGCTTGATTTCCGCGGAAGAAACCGCCGCGCGATTTTCTAGCGAGTCTTCAATTTTTTGCGACAATCCCTTGATTTGCCTCCCCAGCCGCTGAACCTGTTGCAGCATGGCGCTTTGCCGCTCCAGATGATTTCCCAGAACCTCCATGGTTCCGAGCATGTCGGTTGTCGACAGTTGGGTCATGAGGCTTTTCATGAACTGAAGCTGCTCTAGCCGCTTTAAAATATATTCAAGCTGCGTCCGCTCGTCGAAACTATGAAGGCCGTAGATTGTCAGGCGGGTCTCTTCGCCGGAACGGTCCAAAATAACATCCTGCACAGGCCCGTTTGTGCGCTGGGCCGGCGCGGGAAAGTCAAACCCCTGACTTACGGAAACGGCGACCAGGGAACAGCTATGCTGGGCTGCATAGGCGAAGACAGCCGCTTCGACCTGGGGCGTGAGTTCCGCCGCGCGGTTGGGAAACTGTTCCGGAATCCCGGCATTGATGTTGTGCAATACCGTATGCACCGGCCCGGCTGCCTGGACATGAGCATATTCCGGCAGGGCGGGCCGGACCTTTCCTCCCGGTCCCCTGTTTTGATTGAATTGTGCGGAATGTGCGTCAAGCGGCATGGCGCGGCGGGACCAGCAGATATGTTATAATGTTACATTTATATGTTATATGATAACAACCGGAGTCAAGCCGTATTTTGGTAGTCGGCGGGGGCCTCAAAACCCAGGCGTCCCCGCGAAAGCGGGGACCCAGTTTAATATTGCCTGGATCCCGGCTTTCGCCGGGATGAGGCTTCGCCTCAATGAGGCCCCCGCTGGAGTTTATCCCCGCGCAAGCGGAGGCGGAGGCAGGCTCCGGCGGGCATCCACGCTTGAAATCCAAAGATCATAAGCGTGGACCCCCGCCTGCGCGGGGGTGACAACTGGTACAGGCCGTGAGTCATTTCATAAGACTTTTGGCATTAGGGTCTGAACTCAATTAGAAATGGATCAAATCAAACAGATAACTGCTCATTCCGGCGAAAGCCGGAATCCAGCAACCAGCGAAGCTGGTTGCATGTTGCCTTCGGCAACATGCTGGACCCTCGGCTGGAGCCTGCCCCCGCGAAAGCGGGGGCCGGGGTGAGCAGTTTTTTTTCGAATAAAAAACCTGCTTCATTGAGTCCAGACCCTAAATATCCACCGCGTCCATGGCGAATTCGGCGCGTTCCTGAATGAACTGGAAGCGGCTTTCGGGCTTGCGGCCCATCAGGGCTTCCACAAGCTCGGCGGTGATTGTGGCGTCGGCCTTTTCGTCCGGCTTGTGGGAATCCGGCAGATGCACGCGCAGCAGCGCGCGCGTGCGCGGGTCCATGGTGGTTTCCTTGAGTTGTGCTGGCATCATTTCGCCCAGGCCCTTGAAGCGGCTGGCGTCCACCTTGGCGTTGGGCGCGAATTCCTTTTTCAACAGCGCGTCCTTGTGCGCGTCGTCGCGCGCATAGACCACCTTTGATCCATGCGCCAGGCGGTAAAGCGGCGGCTGCGCCAGATAAAGATGCCCGCCTTTAATCAGGCCCGGCATTTCGCGGTAAAAGAAGGTCATCAGCAGGGCGGCGATATGCGCGCCGTCCACGTCGGCGTCGGTCATGATGATCACGCGCTCATAACGCAGCGCGCCGGCTGGAAAATCCTTGCCCGGCGGGCAGCCAAGCGCCTGCGCCAGATCGCCCAACTCCTGGTTGGCGCGGAGCTTCTCGGAGCTTGCGCTGGCCACGTTCAGGATTTTGCCGCGCAAGGGAAGAACCGCCTGCGTTTCGCGGTTGCGGGCCTGCTTGGCCGATCCGCCGGCGCTGTCGCCTTCCACCAGGAAAAGCTCGGTGCCCGCGGCGGCGCGGGTCGCGCAGTCGGAAAGCTTGCCGGGCAGGCGCAGTTTGCGCGTGGCGGTCTTGCGGAAGGTTTCGCGCGCCTGGTTCTGGCGCAGGCGCTCCTCCGCCCGTTCGATCAGGAAATCAACCAGCCGGCCGCCCGCCGCCGTGTCGGACGAAAGCCAGTGATCGAAATGATCTTTCATCACGTTATCGACCCAGCGGGCGGCTTCCACCGTGGCCAGCTTTTCCTTGGTCTGGCCCTGGAACTGCGGATTGGGGATGAAGACCGACAGCAAAATGGCCGCGCTTTGCAGGATATCATCGCTGGTGACGATGCCGACGCGCTTTTTGCCCGTCATGTCGCCATAGGCGCGGAGGCCGCGCAACAGCGCGGTGCGCAGCCCCGCCTCATGCGTGCCGCCCAGAACGGTGGGGATGGTGTTGCAGTAGGAGTGGATGAAGCCGTCTTCGCCGTCGACGGGCCAGCTTACCGCCCATTCCACCCGTCCGCCCTTTGCCGGCAGGTCGGCCCGGCCGGCGAAAGGCTCGGCGGTGACGCAGGCGCGATCCTCAAGCGTGCCGGCAAGGTAATCGCGCAGGCCCCCCTCAAAGTGAAAGACGGCTTCGGAAGGAATCGCGCCGTCTTTTTTCAAAAGCGTCCCGTCGCAGGACCAGTGGATTTCCACGCCGCGGAACAAAAAGGCTTTCGAGCGGGCCAGGTGAAAAAGCGCGAGAGGCTGAAAATGCGCGCCGCCGAAAATTTCGGCGTCCGGGTGAAAGCGCAGGCTTGTGCCGCGCCGGTTGACCGGGCCTATTTTTTGAAGTTTCGATTGCGCCTTGCCCCGGCTGTATTTCTGCCGCCACAGAACGCGGTCGCGCGCGATCTCCACCTCCAGCTCGTCGCAAAGCGCGTTCACCACGCTCACGCCCACGCCATGCAGCCCGCCGGAGGTCTGGTAGGCTTTCTGCGAGAACTTTCCGCCCGAATGAAGCGTGGTCATCACCACTTCCAGCGCCGACGCGCCGGGGAATTTGGGATGCCTGTCCACCGGAATGCCGCGCCCGTTGTCGCGCACGGTGACGAAGCCTTTTGCATCCAGGCTGATCCCGATCCGGCTGGCATGGCCCGCCACCGCCTCGTCCATGGCGTTATCGAGGGCTTCGGCCACCAGATGATGCAGGGCCTTTTCGTCGGCGCCGCCGATATACATGCCGGGACGGCGGCGGACGGGCTCAAGCCCTTCCAGAACTTCGATGTCTTCGGCCGTGTAGCTTTTGCCCTTTTTGGCCTGGGCGAACAAATCCGCCATCGAAAAACCTGTTTTTGCGTGGTAAGTATGAGAACGAGAAATGGGATGAAGCGCGTGATTCTGTCAACGAAAATCCGGTTTTTCCTGCTGGCGGCATGCCTTGTGGCGCCGGGCGCGCCCGCGCAGGCCGCGGACGATCCCTTTGCGGGCCTGCGGAACGTGAAGTTGGGCTACGCCATTTACCTTGGCGGCATTCATCTGATGGACAGCGCCACCACGTTCACCCGCGAAGGGCCTTCCTATAAAATCACCATGCGGGCCGGCACGCAGGGCATCGTGCGGGCCCTTGTTCCCTGGGATGCCGAACTGGTGTCGGTGGGCAGGATGGCCGGCGGCGCGGTATGGCCCGGTCATGGCTCCATCGTCACGCGCTGGAAGGATTCCCCCAAGACGGTCGAGTTCGAATATGCGAACGGCAAGGCGGTGAAAGCGGTGTTCATCCCGCCCGAAGGGTCCGGCAAGCATGAGCCGGTGCCGAAAGAAATGCGCGAGAACGCGCTGGATCCCCTGAACGGCATCGTGCAACTGATGAGCCGCTTTGCCACGGGCCGCGGCTGCATGCAGGAGGTGCCGATTTTCGACGGCCATCGCCGTTTCGATGTGACGCTCTCGGACAAAGGCGGGCAGTTTCTGAAGGGCGGGAATTATTCGGTTTTCACCGGCATGGCCAAGAAATGCGAGGTGGATTTCACCATGCGCGCCGGGTCGCGCAAGGACCGCGAGGGCAGCCGCTTTTGGGAAGACAAGAAAAACAAAGGCACCCGTCCGCCGGTTTATATATATCTGGGCAAGGTGAAGGACACGCTTCCGCCCCTGCCGGTGCGGGCGGAGACCGATACCTTTTTCGGCGCGGTCATGGTGCACCTTGTCTCGGTCGCGGGCGCGCCGGTGCGGGCGGCCGGGCGGTAATTCCCGCCCGTTCAGGAATCCCTTTCGAGATAACGCGGCGGCAGCCCGTTCACCAGATTGCTGGCCACCCGGTAGATTTCGCAGGTGCCCACCTTGTCGAAGCGCTCGCCAATCGGCTCGGCCCAGAAGCGGGCCGCGTGATGGCCGCGCCTGTGCCAGTACTGCTCCAGACGCCGCGCCAGCGCCATGGCGCCTTTCTGGCTTAGCGTTTCTTCCTTCGCCGCCGGGGACTTTCCGCCCATGCCGGGAGGCGGACGGGAGGGCCGGCCTCCCGCCGTGATGACATTCTCCATGCTCTACCCCAAATATGAAGGCCGCTTGTTGGCGCGGCTTTTTTTGCGTCCAGGGGCTTGATACAGGATGAGGGCAAGGCTTTTCAACAAATTAATTTGTTTCAAGCAACAAAAAGAGGGTAAAAAATTTGTTGAAAGAAAAAATACCCCTTGTATGGTGCAAAGCGCAAAAAAGAGGCGCGGGGCCATGACGGGGATCAAGATCCATCTGGGACAAAGGGTGCGCGAAATGCGCGAGAAAAAGGGCTGGAGCCAGAACGACCTGGCTGCCCGGCTTCCCGGCGTGCGCCAGCAATCCATCGACCAGCTTGAGCGCGGGCATGTGAAGCGGCCCCGGTTTCTGCCGGAACTGGCCGACGCGCTGGGCGCGCCCCTGCAATGGCTGCTGACGGGCGAAGGAATCCGCACCGCGCCGCGCGGCCGCAAGGCGGACATGCTGGATGCGGGCCTCATGCGCGATGTGCTGGCGGCGGTGGACCAGGTTCTGGCCCAGCGCGGCCGCAAGGTCAACGCGCGCGACAAGGCAAAACTTGTCTGTGCGCTTTACGAGTTGATGCAAGGCGAAGACGCGCGCAACGCCCAGATGCTGGAACAGGTGGCCAGCAATATCATCAGCTATGATAAATTTTTAAGGCGCACGCGAAGCTGATTTCCTGT
>JANQEX010000022.1 GCA_028278105.1 Alphaproteobacteria bacterium
ACAGATAACTGCTCATTCCGGCGGAAGCCGGAATCCAGCAACCGCCGAAGGCGGTTGCATGTTGCCGAAGGCAACATGCTGGACCCCGGCTGGAGCCTGAGCCTGCGACCTGGCTTCGCTAAAGCTACGCCGGGCCGTTTTGCAATCTCGCCCTGCGTAGCCAAAGGCGAAGCAGGGAAGCAGGGGCCGGGGTGAGAAGCAGTTTTTTGAATGAAATACCTGTTTAATTCAGACCAGACCCTGATTCCTCAAATCATCAAATGAGTCCTGACCCTAGTTTTATTATTAAACAAACTGGGTCCCCGCTTTCGCGGGGACGCCTGGTTTTGGAGCCCTCGCCAGAGCCTATCCCCGCGCAGGCGGGGACGAGCAAGAATATTCAGCAACATGCATCACCACCATTGGTTTTGGCGCGCCGCCAAACTCATGCTAAAACCAGATCATGAACCGCCTTGAACGTTACCTTTTTACCCAGTTCCTGGGCACGGTGCTGTTTACCTGCTTTGCCGTGACGCTGGTGGTGTGGTTTTCGCAGGCCGTGCGGATGCTGTCGCTGGTGATTAATTACGGCGGCTCGCTGGGAGCATTTCTGAAACTCATGCTCCTGCTGCTGCCCACGTTCTTGCCGCTGCTGCTGCCCATCTGCCTGACGATTGGCCTGTTGTTCGTCTATCAACGTCTGGTTTCGGAAAGCGAGCTTGTGGTGATGCGCGCGGCGGGGCTTAGCCCCCTTGCGCTTGCCCGCCCGGCGCTGAATCTTGCCGCGATTCTCGCCCTGATTGGTTATTTTTTAACGCTCTACATCGCCCCCATCGCCAATCATGAATTCGTGCGGCTGCAATACAAGATACGCGGCGACCTGTCGGTGCTGATGCTGCATACCGGCAGTTTCAACGACATCACGCAGGGCCTGACCTTTTACGCCCGCGAGCGCGGCAAGGATGGCGAATTGAAGGGACTGCTCATCCACGACACGCGCAAGGAAGGCCGCCCGGTGACCATCATGGCCGATGCGGGCGAACTGGTGCATGCCCCCGAAGGCCCGCGCATTCTGGTGCATAACGGCATGCGGCAGGAGATGGAAAGCGCAACCGGCCAGCTCTCGCAGCTTTCCTTCGACAGCTACATGGTGGACCTTTCCAGCGTGGGCGACAATTTCAGCGAACGCTGGGTGGAGCCGCGCGAGCGCAGCCTGGCGCAACTTCTGGCTCCGCCCGTCACGCAAGACGATATCAACATGCGCTCCAGCTTTATCGCCGAGTTGCATATGCGTTTCGCGCTCCCCTTCCTTTCCATTACCTTCACGCTGATCGCCTGCGCCGCCGTGCTGACAGGGCCGTTTGACCGGCGCGGCCTGCTGCGGCGCGTGGCGCTGGCGGCGGCCGGCGTGGTGGCGCTGGAGGCCGCCGTGCTGGCCGTCTTCAACCTGATGGCCAAGCAGCCCTGGATGGGCGTTTTACTTTACATGCTGGCGCTGGGGCCGCTCCCCATTCTATACAGGCGCCTCGCGGACGGCGCCCCGCCCCGCCCCGCGTCCGGCCGCGCAAGCGAGGCAACATGATCAAAACGCTTTCCTTCTACATCGCCCGGCATTATCTGGCCGTTTTTCTGGTTATTCTGGCGGCGTTTCTGGGCATCGTGTTCATTTTCGACGTGATCGAGCTTTTGCGCCGCTCGGCCTCGAAAAACGTTGAGTTCGGCGTGGTGCTGACCATGGGGCTTTTGCACCTGCCGGACATCATGCAGAAAATCCTTCCCTTCATCGCCCTGTTCGCCGCCATGCTGACGCTATGGCGGCTGACCCGCACGCAGGAGCTGATTATCGTGCGAGCCACGGGCGTGTCGGTCTGGCAGTTCCTCGCGCCCATGCTGGTCGTGACGCTGGTGATGGGCTTGCTGTATCTTTTTGCCGTCAACCCGCTTGGCGCGCTGATGAAACGCACCTACCGCGAGATGGAGAACAGGTATATCGAAAACACGGCCCTTGACCTTTCCTCGGCGGGGTTGTGGCTCCGGCAAAAAGACGACGCCAGAAATATTCTGCTGCATGCCGACAGCGTAAGCCTGGAGCCCTTCACCATCATGCCGCTGATTGCCTTTTTTTACGATGCCGGCGGGCATTATCTGGGCCGGATGGATGCGGAATCCGCGCGGCTGGAAGATGGCGCCTGGACCGTTTCGAACGGCTGGATGAACCGGAAAGGCCGTCCGCCGGAAAAAATCACGCAAACGCGCCTGCCCACCACCTTGTCGCTCGGCAAAATACAGGAAAGCATGTCCGCGCCCGGCGCCGTTTCGTTCTGGGACATTCCCGCCTTTATTAAAGCGCTGGAGGCCACCGGCTTTTCCGGCCTGCGCCACCGCATGCTTTTTGCCGGTCTGGTCGCCCAGCCGCTGTTTCTTTGCGCCATGGTCATGACCGCCGCCTGCTTTTCGCTAAGCATGTCGCGCCGGGGGTATGCCTTTTATTCGGCCCTGGGCGGGCTTTTTGCAGGAAGCTTCGCTTTCGGCTTTAATGACGTGGTGCAGGCATTGGGCGCCAACCAGGCCCTGCCGGTATGGCTGGCCGCCTTTGCCGTGCCATTGATTACCGTCAGTGTGGCCACCGCCGCGCTGTTTCATCTTGAGGATGGGTAAGAATGATGACGGGGAGTGACAAAATCTTTTCCCCTCCCCTTGAGGGAGGGGATCAAGGGGTGGGGTTTATTGGTTGCCATTCGGCATCACCGGAAAGAACAAAAGAATCCGACACTTCACCCCACCCCCAACCCCTCCCTCAAGGGGAGGGGCGTTCTGTCATGCGGCGTCAGCGGTTTTTTCCCCTGACCGGCTTTATCTATCTTGCAATTATTCCATTGATTATATTGGCAACCATTCAACCCGCCCAAGCCATCGGCATTGCCGCCGTGGTGAATGACGAAGCCATCACGGAAGCCGATCTCGCCAATCGCGTGGCGCTGGTGTTTCTCAGCTCCGGCCTGCCGCAGGACGCCGAAAGCCGCAAGCGCATCGCCGGCCGCGTTCTGCAAAACCTGATCGACGAGCACCTGCAAATGCAGGTTGCGCGGCGCTACGGCATTGAGGTGGCGCAGGACGAAATCAAGGCCGCCATGGGCAAAATGGCCGCCCAGAACCGCATGAGCCCGGAGCAGATGGAGGCCTATCTGGAAAGCCGCGGCATTCCCAGACAGACCATGATCGACCAGGTGAAGGCCAACCTGTCGTGGCGGCATGTGGCCCAGCGCGTGCTGCGCCCGCAAGTGGCCGTGGGCGACGACGAGGTGAACGCCGCCCTCGAACGCCTGAAAGCCAATGAAGGCAAGCCCGAATATCAGATGAGCGAGATTTTTCTGGCCGTGAACAGTCCCGCCGACGAGGACCGTGTGCGCCAACTGGCCGGGAATCTGGTTACGCGCATCAAGGAAGGCGCGCCGTTTGGCGCGGTGGCGCAGCAGTTTTCGCAAGGCATCGGCGCCATCAACGGCGGCGACATGGGCTGGATTCAGCCCGGCCAGCTTCAGGGCGAACTGGACCGCGCCGTGCGCGGGCTTGAAGTCGGCATGATCTCGCTTCCCATCCGCACCGCCGATGGCTTTCATATTCTCGGCAAGCGCGACCAGCGCAGGATCAGCGCATCCGACCCCAACGCCACCGAAATGCATCTGATGCAGGCCAGCATGCCGTTGAAGGGCCGCACGTCTTCGGACATCGAGAGATTCATCAAAACCGCGAAAACCTGCGAAAGCCTGAAGCGGCCCGAAGGCCATCCGGGCTGGAGCATCGCCGATCTCGGCACGAAGAAAGCCGGAGCCCTGCCCGAATGGCTCGCGCGCATGGCCCGCAACCAGGCCGTGAACGAGCCGGGCGCGGTGGTGGCCAAAAGCGGTTACGCCATCGTGCTTTACGTTTGCGCGCGCGCCGAGCGCGGCAGCAACCGGGACGCGGTCATCAACAGCATCGGCTTTGAAAAGCTTCAGCTTCAGGCCCAGCGCCTGTTGCGCGACTTGCGCCGCAGCGCATTGATCGACATTCGAACAACGGGGTGACATGGCTCTGTTCCGCTCCAACGCGCCAGCACCTCCGCCCCTTGCCGTCAGCATGGGCGAGCCGGCCGGCGTGGGGCTGGAATGCGCGCTGAAAGCCTGGCGCGCCCGCAAGACGGAGCGGCTGAAACCCTTTTTCCTCCTGGCCAATGTGAACGCCCTGCGCAGGCATGCCGAAGCCTGCGGGCTGAACGCGCCCTTGCGCGAAATCACCGTTCCCGAAGAAGCGCCCGCGCTGTTCAACAAAGCCCTGCCGGTGATGCCTCTGGCGCTTGACGGCATGCTGGAATTCGGCAAGCCCAATCCCATCCACACCGGCGCGGTGATCGAGAGCATCCGCCGGGCCGTGATGCTGGCCTGGGAAGGCAAGGCGGCGGGGGTGGTGACCCTGCCCTTCCAGAAGGTGACGATCTACCAGGCGGGGTTCCGTTTTCCGGGGCATACCGAATACCTGGCCGATCTTTGCAAGACGAAATCCTTCGCCATGATGCTGGATTCACCGGGGCTGCGCGTGGCGGTGACGTCCACCCATGTGGCGCTGCGCGCCGCCATCAAGATGACCACGCAGGCGCGCATCGCCGAAACCGGCATGATCGTGGACAAGGGCCTGCGCAATCTTTACGCCATCAAGGAACCGCGCATCGCCGTGGCGGGACTGAATCCGCATGCGGGCGAAGGCGGCGCCATGGGGAATGAAGAGCGGGAGATCATCGCCCCCGCCATCGAGAGTCTGCGGCAGGCGGGCGTGAACGTCACCGGCCCTCACCCGCCCGATACGCTGTTTAGCGAGCCAAGGCGCGCCAATTACGACTGCGCGATCTGCCATTATCATGACCAGGGCCTGATCCCGCTGAAGACGCTGGATTTCCATGGCGGCGTGAACGTGACCCTGGGACTGCCCGTCATCCGCACCTCGCCCGACCATGGCACGGGTCTGGACATCGCGGGCCGGGGAAAGGCCAATCCCTCCAGCACCATCGCCGCGCTCCGGCTCGCCGCGCGCCTGGCCGCCAACAAAAAATGAGCGGTGATCTCCCTTCCCTCCGCGACGTTATCGCGCAGCACGGACTTGGCGCGCGCAAAAGCCTCGGCCAGCATTTTCTGCTGGACCTGAACCTGACGCGCCGGATCGCCCGCGAAGCGGGCGATCTGGAAGGCGTGTGCGTGGTGGAAGTGGGTCCGGGCCCCGGCGGACTGACCCGCGCCCTGCTGGACACAAACGCCAGGGCCGTCCTGGCCATCGAGAAAGACCCGCGCTGCCTTGAGGCGTTGCAGGTCCTGGCCGAAAGGTCAAACCGCCGCCTGCGCCTGATTGAAGGCGACGCGCTGGAGATCGACCCCGTGGACCTGACGCCCGCGCCGCGCGCGATTGTCGCCAATCTTCCCTATAATGTGGGAACGGCGCTCCTGGTGGCCTGGCTGCGCCGCGCCGGGGAATATGAGCGTCTTGTCCTGATGTTCCAGAAAGAGGTCGCGGAGCGCATCGTGGCGCAGCCGCGACGCGCCGCCTATGGACGCCTGTCGGTGCTGTGCCAGTCCTGCTGCGATTGCAGGATTCTGTTCACCCTTCCCGCGCGGGCCTTCACGCCGCCGCCCAGGGTGGACTCGGCCGTCATCTGCCTGACGCCGAAAAAGACGCCGCTTCCCGTTCCTCTTGACGCGCTGGAACGCGAAACCGCCCTCGCCTTTGGCCAGCGGCGCAAGATGCTGCGAAGCATATTCAAAACCAGCCTGAGCGAAGCCGATTTCGCCAACCTTGGCCTTTCGCCGAAAGCGCGGGCCGAAGAACTGACAATCGCCCAGCACACGGCGCTTGCCAAAAAGCTCATGGAAATTCCGCATGGCGAATGATGCGTTTGGGAATCCGCCGTGTTTGATTTTGATTTGAATTTATTCCATTGTATTTCGTGCTACCGCCGCAAGGCGCGTTACGGTAATATGACGGCCTGATCCGCCCGGAGTTCGCGCATGAAGGCGCAAAGCGCTTTCTTCATCATCGCCCTTGTTCTCGCGCTTGCGCTGGCGGGTTTTTTCGCCTTCAAGGCCTATGACAAGCCGAAGCTGAGCGCCGAGGACAAGAAAATCCTGCGCACGCATCTTCTGGAGAACGAGCGCGCCCGCCTGATGAAGGATGCGGAAAAGGCGCGGGCCCGGCGCAAGACCGAGCAGCAGCGCAAGCTTGAAGAAATAAGGGAAAATTATGAAAGAGTCCGCGCCGAGGAAATACAGCGCGCCATCGACAAGAAGAAGGTGGAAGAGCGGCGCATCGCCGGAAGGCTCGCGGCCAGGGGCGGCTTTGCCACTCTTTTGTCGCTGATGGACCACGCCGGCATCACCACGCTGAAAAGCCCCGGCAACTATACCATCTTCGCGCCGAGCGATACCGCCTTCGCCCGGCTTTCAAAACCGCGCCTGAGCGAACTGCAAGACCCCGCCAACCGCGACATGCTGAAAAATCTGCTGGCCTACCATATCCTGAACGGCAATTTTCTGCTGAAAAAGGTCAAGGGCCGTAAGGCCGCGCCCAATGCCTTGCAAGGCGAGGTTCTGCATATTGACGGCACGGCGGAGCCCGTGACGGTCGAGGGCGTCAAGATCACCGGCTCCGACATCGAACCCACCAACGGCACCGTTTATTATCTGGATTCCGTGCTGGTGCCCCCCGGCATCCTTCACCCGCCGCCGGAACCGGAAGAAGAATAGCCCGGTACCTGCCCCTGTCGGCGGGCGGCGTCTTGATACCAACGGCCTTATAAACGGATTCATCCCATAGGGAGAGCCGTCATGCCGCGGCTCGCCTTCAAACGGCTACACCCCCTGCTGTAACTGCCTGACGAAGTCGGCCAGGCCTTCCTGGCGGCGGCGGTGCAGGCGTTCGGATTCCAGTATGGCGCGCACCTTTTCCACGGAATCCCTCAGGTTGCGGTTGACGACCACATAATCGTATTCCGCCCAGTGGCTCATTTCATCGCTGGCCCTTTCCATGCGGCGGCCGATCTCGGCCTTGTCGTCCCGCGCGCGGGCGATCAGGCGGCGCTCCAGCTCGCGCGCCGAGGGCGGCAGGATGAAGACGCTGACAAGATCATCGCGCGCCTTTTCGGCAAGCTGCTGGGTGCCCTGCCAGTCGATATCGAACAGCACGTCGCCGCCCATGCGCAGGCTTTGCTCCACCGGCTCGCGCGGGGTGCCGTACATGTTGTCGAACACGCGGGCGAACTCCAGAAGCTCGCCGCGATTGACCATGAGATTGAATTCTTCCCCGGACACGAAGTGGTAATCCACCCCCGCCACCTCGCCGGGGCGTTTTTTGCGCGTGGTGCAGGATACCGACATGCTGACATTGGAATCCGCCGCCAGAATGGCGCGCGAGATGGTGGTTTTCCCCGCGCCGGAGGGGCTGCTGAGCACCAGCATCAGGCCGCGCCGCTTGATTTCGCCGAAAGGATGGGATGAGGTCATATCTGTAAGGAACCTTGTTACCGGCAGAAGGGCCATCATGCAAAATCCGAAGCATGTTGTCATCACCGGCGCATCCAGCGGCCTTGGGCGGGCTTTGGCCAGACGTTACGCCGCCGCTGGCCTGCGCATGGGCCTGATTGCGCGGCGCGCGGCCCTGTTGCAGGAGCTTGCGGCCGAACTGAAAGTCCGGGGCGCGGATGTATGGACCGCCGCCCTGGATGTGCGGGACGCCGAATCCATGAAGAAAAGACTTGAGGAAGAAGACGCCCGCGCGCCCATTGAGCTTCTGATCGCCAATGCCGGAATCTCCGCCGGCACGTTCGGCGCGGGCGAGAGCGCGGAACAGACCCGCATGATCCTCGCCACGAATTTCGATGGCGCGCTGAACGCGGTCCTGCCCGTCATTCCGCTGATGACGGCGCGGGGACGCGGGCAGATCGCCCTTGTTTCCTCCATCGCCGGCTTTCGCGGTTTTCCCGGCGCGCCCGCCTATTGCGCCAGCAAGGCGGCGCAGCGCATCTGGGGCGAGGGACTGCGCGGCGAGCTTGGGCCGAAGGGCGTGGAGGTAAACGTGATCTGCCCCGGCTATGTCGATACGCCCATGACGCAAGGCAATCCCTTTCCCATGCCCTTTATCATGAGCGCCGGGCGCGCGGCCGCTATCACGGAAAAAGGCCTGCGGAAAAACCGCGCCCGCATCGCCTATCCCTGGCCGATGGGTGCGGCGGCGTGGCTTCTGGCCGCCCTGCCGCCCGCCTGGACCGACCCTCTTCTAAAAAGGGCCCCGAAAAAACCCGCGATGAAAAGGGCATAAAGTTTTTTTGTTGACCCCCTGGACCCTTGCGATCCTCCAAACCCTTCCCCCCCTTGCGCCACCGGCGCGGCCTGCTATAAACGCGCCACGACGAGTAGTAGGAACCTCATGGCCATCGAACGCACCTTTTCCATTATCAAGCCCGACGCCACCCGCCGCAACATCACCGGCAAGATCATCGACCGCCTGGAAAGCGTCGGGCTTCGCGTCGTCGCGCAAAAGCGCCTGAAGATGAGCCGCGCGCAGGCGGAAGGCTTTTACGCCGTCCATAAAGAACGGCCCTTTTTCGACGGTCTTTGTGCTTTCATGACGTCCGGCCCGGTCGTGGTTCAGGTGCTGGAGGGCGAGAATGCCATCGCCAAAAACCGCGAGGTGATGGGCGCCACCAACCCCGCCAACGCCGCGCCCGGCACGATCCGCAAGGATTTCGCGGAATCCATCGAGGCCAATTCGGTCCACGGCTCGGATTCGCCCGAAAATGCCAAAACCGAAATCGCCTGTTTCTTCAAGGATGAGGAAATTGCCGGGTAGGATTGCGTTGTAAGCAAAGAACGACGAATGGCGTCATTGCAGGGAGGCCGGCGACCCGGCTTCAAGGCTTTACGGTTGGGAAAGAGAACCCCTCACCAGCAAGAACTAAGAGTTTAGCCGCTACGCGCCCAAACCCAAGTTCTTGCAACCTCTCCCTTCCGCCTCCGCTCTACGAGCTACGGCGGACGAATCTCCTTCAAGGACCTCGCCGTAGCTTTAGCGAAAGCGGGCAAGGGGAGAGGAAGAATCTCCCCTCCCCTTGAGGGAGGGGATCAAGGGGTGGGGTCCGCCGGTTGCCCATAGCGTAAATGGCAAGGCTTTGAAGGTACCACGCTCCACCCCTCCCCCAACCCCTCCCTTCCGCCTCCGCTCTGCGAGCTACGGCGGACGGGCTTGCTCCAAGGACCTCGGCGTAGCCGAAGGCGAAGACGGGCAAGGGGAGGGGAGATCGGTTGTCCTTTTTCTAAAAGTGCTTTTGAAATTGGCCATAATATTCTGGATTGCTTCGCCCCGCCTTCGGCGGGGCTCGCAATGACGCGGTCAACATGACATCCCCTTTTACCGTCGGCGCCTTTACGCTATCTCTCTCCCGCCATGCCTGAGAAAATCATCGCCTTCATTGTCGAGGCCGCGCGCAAGCATGCGCGGATCGTGGCGGCGTTGTTGCTGCCGCTGGCACTGGCCGCGGCTTTTTACGCGGCGACGCATTTTTCGATCAACACCGACGTGACCACGCTGCTGGACGACACGGCGGAATGGCGGCAGAACGAGATTGCCTTTTTAAAGGCCTTTCCCGAACGGGACGACGTGCTGGTGATCGTCGTCGACGGGCCCGACGGCGTCTCAACCGGACTTGCCGCCGAAAAAATCGCCCACGCCCTGAAGGACCGGCCCGACCTTTTCAAAACCGTGCGGCGGCCGGAGGCCCATCCCTATTTCACGCACTACGGGCTGTTGCTTCTGCCCCTGCCCGACCTTGCCGACGCGACCGACCAGATCATCCGCGCCCAGCCGTTATTGGCGACGCTGGCCGCCGATCCCTCGCCGCGCGGGCTGTTCGGTCTTTTGAACACCATGGCCGACGCCGTAAAGGCGGGCGCGGCGCAGGTTGCGGATATGAATGTCCTGCTTCAGCGGCTGCACAGGGTTTTGCAAAAGGTTCTGGCGCATCCAGGGGCCGGGGATGCGTGGGCGGGTCTTTTCGCTTCGGAAAATCCATCAAAGTTTGAGCGGCGGCGCTTTGTCCTCGCCCGGCCTGTTCTGGATTACGCGGCCCTGTCGCCGGGCGCGGCCGCCAGCGATTTTGTGCGCAAGACGGTAACGGTTCAGGACCTTGAAAACCTCCACGGGGTGAATGTGCGCCTGACCGGCCCGGTTGCGCTGGCGGACGAGGAATTCGCCTCGGTCACCGACGGCATGCAACTGGCCCTGGCGGTATCTTTGGTTCTGATCCTCTTCATTCTTCTGGCGAGCCTGCGCAGTTTCCGGCTGATCGTTCCCATTTTGATTACGCTTCTTTGCGGACTAGCCATGACCACGGCCCTTGCGCTGATGATGGTGAAGGCGCTCAACCTGATTTCGGTGGCTTTCGCGGTGATGTTCGCGGGCATCGCGGTTGATTTCGGGATTCAGTTCGGCGTGCGCTTTCGTGACGCGCATCACGCCTGTCCCCGCCAGGACGACGCCCTGCGGGCCACCGCCAGGCGCATTGCCCTGCCGCTGACCCTGGCCGCGCTTTCGACCGCCGCGGCCTTTCTGGCCTTCACGCCCACCAGTTATCGCGGCCTGGCCGAGCTGGGGCTTATTGCCGGTTGCGGCATGCTGATCGCCTTCATCCTGAACCTGACCCTCTTGCCCGCGCTGCTTTGCTTCACCCGCCCACGCCCGGAACCGGAGGCCGTGGGCTTCGGCGTGGCCGCGCCTCTTGACGCGATGATTGAAACAAAGCGCCGGAACGTGCGGACGCTGTTCGCGGCGCTGGCGGCGATTGGCCTTTTGCTTTGCTTTTTTCTGCGCTTCGACTTCGACCCCCTGAACCTGAAGGACCCGCAGACGGAATCCGTTTCCACCATGATGGATCTGTTGAATGATCCCGACACCACGCCCTATACCATCGACATCCTTGCCCCGTCGGAAAGCGACGCTGAAACGATGGCCGAAAAGCTTGCCGCCCTGCCTGAAGTGGACAAGGCGCTGACCCTGCAATCGCTCATGCCGCAGGATCAGCCTGAAAAACTGGCTCTTCTGCAAGACGTCCGCAGCTTGCTGGCGGTCGGACTGCATCCCGCCACGGTTCTGCCGCCGCCCGGCGCGGAAGAAATCCGCCAAACGGCGCTGGGCCTTGCCGGAAAGTTGAAGGAACTGGGTCAAGACAGCGCCAGCGCTTCTCTTTTTTCCGAAGACCTGCGGCGGTTTGCCGCCTTGTCCAACGATACCTTGCGGACATCTTCCGCCAGCATGCGGCGGGAAACGCAGAAGGCTTTGGCCGAGTTGGAGCAACGCCTGACCCCTCACGCGATTGATGCTTCCGGCATTCCCGGCGATCTCCGCGCGCAATGGGTCACACCGGACGGCCGCGCGCGCATCGAGGTTTATCCCAAGGGCGATCCAGGAAAGCGCGGCGTGCTGGAGCAATTCGCAAAAGCCGTGCGCGCCCTTGCGCCGGGAGCCACCGGCATGGTGGTTTCGATTCAGGAATCATCGAAAACGATTCGCCTGGCTTTTGTTCAGGCCGCCGTTTATTCCGGTGTGACAACCTTTATCCTGCTTCTTCTATTTCTTCGCAATTTTATACACAGCCTGTTTGTAATTGCGCCTCTCGTCCTTGCTTTTATCCTGACTCTTGGCACGGCGGCGGCTGTCAATCTTCCCATCAATTTCGCAAATATCATTGCCTTGCCGCTGTTATTGGGGCTCGGCGTTTCCTATTCCATCTATTTCGTCGTGTACTGGATTCAGGGTCAGAAGCATCCCTTGACTTCCAGCATGGCTCGCGCGGTGCTTGCGAGTGCGGCCACAACCTTTGTGGCTTTTGGGTCACTCTCTCTTTCAAATCATCTCGGCACATCATCAATGGGACTGCTTTTGGCGCTTTCCCTGTTTTACGTTTTGTTTACGACTTTCCTTTTCACCCCTGCCTTGTTAGGAAAACCGGACGCGGAGCACAAGAGTGTGTGACCAAACCGCCATGGTGTGATTCAGGACTCCTTGACCATTATTCGCCATATTCACCCTTCCCGTTAAGCCGGACCGACGCTCCTGATGACCAACGCCGACAAGATTCATCCCTTCCTTGCGCTGACGGCAGCCCTGTTGCTGTTGGGCAGTCTTGCCGCCTGCGCCACGCCCCCCAGCGATCCGCAGGAGCGCGCGGAGTTTGAAGCGACCAACGACCCGCTGGAACCGCTCAACCGCACGGTGTTCGAATTCAACCAGTTCCTCGACCGCATTCTGCTCAAGCCCGCCGCCAAGGTTTACGTGCATGTGATGCCCGATTTTGCCCGCGAGGTGGTGCACAACATCCTGCAAAACGCGGGCGAGCCCGTGACCTTCATGAACGCCGCGCTGCAAGGCCGTTTCCACGACGCCGGTAAAACCGCCAGCCGCTTTCTTGTCAATACGGTGGCGGGCCTTGGCGGCGTGGCCGATCTCGGTACCGGGAACGGGCTTGACCGGGTGAATGCCGATTTCGGCCAGACGCTTCATGTGTGGGGCATGCCGGAAGGTCCCTTCCTGATGCTGCCCGTTTTCGGCCCTTCGAACCCGCGTGATGCCGTGGGCTTTGCCGTGGACAGCATTGCCGAACCCTGGTCCCATGTGGTGTATGCCGCTTCGGGCAACGGCGATTCCAACCGCTATACCATTTCGAAGATTGCCGCCAGCGCGCTTGACCAGCGCTCGCGCAACCTGGACACGCTGGACGCGCTGGAAAAAAGCTCGATTGACTTTTACGCCCAGCTTCGCAGCGTGAGCCGCCAGCATCGCCGTCACATGCTTGGCATCGTCGACGAGCCTCCCGCGGATATCGGTCGCATGAGCCGGGAGTAGCGGTCCATTCGGCCTCCGTCATTGCGAGCCCCGCATGGCGGGACGAAGCAATCCAATGACGATCCGGCTTTATTCCGCTTTCAACAGCCTGAACCAGTTTTCCACTGCCTGCAAATCGGCGCGGATGGCCTTATGCCGCCTTTCCATCTCATGATCAAGGCCCCAGACTTGCGCCTGGAACAGGCTTTCCAGCTCGGACAGGACAAAGACCCGCGCGGCGCCGAAAACCTGCTCGCAAAGGCCAAGCGCCAGCACCAGCGAGCCGCTGCTTGAGGCCGCCTCATGCAGGCCCATAAAGGGCCAGTTGGCCAGGCTTTCGATTTTCTTCTCCAGCGCATGGCGGGATTCCGCGGGCTGTGCCGGCGCGCTCACGCCGCGGGCGGTGTTCAGCCGCGCGCCGCAGAAGGCGTGAAGCCAGTCCAGCGGCGGCTGCCATTCGGCGTCCTGGTGGGCGCGAAGCTCCGGCGGGCTTTCGGCGCGCAGGCAGAGCAGATCGGTATCCACGTAATTCAGCAGGCGCGCCGTCATTGCCGGACGCTGCGCGGGCAGAAGATCAATTACCGTGGCCGCCATTTGCGTCAGCGGCATGGAACGGGGATCGATATTGTCCCGCTGCGCTTCCCATTCGCCCGCCACGGCCAAGGCCAGCGCCGATGTGGGCAACGCCAGCAACCCGCCCCCCGGCGTATGCGCGGGCCGGCCGTCCAGCACGATATGAAAACCCGTGTCGCCGCGCGCGGGGACGGCGTGCTTATAGAAGCGTTTCATGAGATAACACACTCTATCCTGAAACCGTCATCGCGGGACCCGCCGAAGACGGGGCGAAGCAATGATGCACTCAGGATTGTAGCCCTTTACTTGCCCAGCAGGCCTTTCAGGCTGTCGATGGTGTTTTTCAGGTCCGGCGCCTGCCGGGTTCCGCCCGGCGGAGCCGCCGCGCCGGAGGCGTCGTCCTTCTTTTTGAGAACATCGCCGGACCGGATGTCCTTGATGGTTTTGCGGATATCCTTGTAGGTTTCCTTGGCCTTGTCGCGCAGATCCTTGATGATCTGCTTGGTCTTGGGCGGGTCGACCATGATGGGCCGCGGATTGCCGAGCGCCGCCACGCAGGGATTGCCGCCGACGTTGTCATGCACGCGCGGCACGCCGGTGGAAATCTTCTGCCCCGGCCTGAGAACGCCCTTCAAGGCCTTTTGCAGCACCGCGTCGGCCTGCGGCTCATAGGAAAGCTCCGCCAACGGCCCCTTGACCCTTATGGGCGTGGCGGTCGTCAGGCTGGTCACGGTCGTGGCGCCCTTGGGCACCGGGCGAAGAAGCAGGTCCGCCGTCATGCCGCCAAGATCGACCGAACCCTGTCCGCCCACGGTGGCGTAGTTGCTTTCCAGCAGCAGGTCCCTGGTGGTGAGAATGCCGTCCGTGGCGTTAAAGCGCGCCACGGCGCAGACAAGCCTTGGCTTTTCCCTGGTCGCCGCGGGAAGAAGAACTTTCACCAGCGCGCCGGCAAGACCCGCGCTGTTTTGCCAGTCCACATCGCCCTTATCCAGCACCAACTCTATCGTGCCGCCAAGACCGGGCAGGAATCCTTCGGGCGACAGGCCGCGGCCCGTGACGTCGAACGTAATATCGCCCTGCGCCGCCACCGGCGATTTTGAGCCAAAGCTTTCCGCCAGTTTTGCGATATCGACATTCTTCGCGTGCAGGGCAATGCGCGAAACCGGCGTGGCCTGCGCCGCATCCACCGACAGCCTGCCCCGCCACGGCACGTCGTGATAGGTGAGGTTAAGCGGATCGAGCGTAAGGACTCCGTTCCGCAATTTCATGCGGGTGGAAAAATTGCCGATCACCGTATCGGGATTGGCCACTAGTTTCCTTGTGCTGAGCGCCAGATTGGCGTTGAACCTGCGAAGGAATGCCAGACTGGGCGTGGACGCCGCGATGGGCGTGGCCAGCAGGCGGCCCCCGGCGGCCGTGCGCGGCGGGGGCGTCAATTTGGTAAGGTCAATCTCCGGCGCCGTCAGCCGCCCGCCGATATGCGGCAGGCTTCCCGAAAGATCGGCCTGCAATTCGCCGCTGAGCCGCAAGCCCATCGCCTCGGCTTTCAGGGCTTCCAGCTTGTAGGTTTTTCCACGCCAGCTAAAGTCTGTCTTGAGGTCGTAATCCTGCGGGCCATAGGACAGTTTCAGGTCCAGCGGCAGGACCGCGCCTTCCCTGACTTCACGCAGGTTTTTTTGCACGGCCAGATCGAGCGCGAAAGCCGTGCCGTTCACCTGCCCCCGCCCCGCCGCGCGGAAAGACGCCCCGGCCGGAATTTTGATCTCCGCCCTTGAAAGGATGATTTCCTGGCTCTTGCCGCCGGGACGGCCGGCATGGGTGATGGTGGCGTTGCTGAGTTCGATGGAGTTGATGGCGAAGCTGTCGATGCTGAAATCGGGCTTGCGGCCTTCCCTGACCGCCGCTTCAAGCTCGTCCTTCAGATTGGCCTTTGGCTTTGCCGTGCCGGTTTGTTTGTCTTTTGCGCCTGCTGCGGTGGCCGCCAGCGGCAGATCCCAGTTGTTTTTGCCTTGCGCATTGGTGACAAGATTGAGATTGAGGTCCGAAAGGGCCACGCGGCGCACGTCCACCTTGCGCTCCAGAAGCGCCCGCCAATTGACGGAAACGAAAATCGTGCCCACATCGGCAAAATCCTTGCCGCCGAAACCTTCAGGATTGCCGATGCTGACTTTTTTGAGGCTGAGCGCCAGCCCGTCGCGCAGATCGACGCCGACCGGACCCGCCACCACCACCTCGCGGCCAAGCCTGGCGCTGACCTGCCGCATAACCTGTTCCTTGAAGGCATCGGCGTCGAAGGTGGCAAGGAAAATGCCGATGCCGATCACCGGCACGACGATGACGAGGGCGACAAGCGCGCCCAGGATTTTGAGAAGGCCTTTCATGGCTTGCTCCTTAATATTATTTTCCGCACTTGTTTAGAGCTTCCCGCGGTAAGATGCAAACGGATCGCCGTCATTTTGCGGAAATTCGAAGAACTTCCAGCTTCCCGCCATATCAACAGGCAGGGGCGCGGTCACGTCGATCAGCTTGCGGCCTTTTTTCGAACGCGGATGCGGGATAATCAACCGCCGCGCATGCAGATGCAGACGGGCGATGTCCGGCGCGCCGCTCCAGCCGCCCCTGGCGTAAAGTTCATCCCCCAAAATGGGCGTTTCTATGGCCTGCATGTGCGCGCGCAACTGGTGGGTGCGCCCGGTCAGGGGCCACAGCGCCACAAAAGCCGCCCGGCGCGCGCTTTCCACCACCTGATAAAGCGTGATGGCCGGTTTGCCCTCTTTTCTATCCACCACCATTTTCTCGCCCTTGCCCTTGGCGAGCGGCAGGGAAATCTTTCCCTGTCCCGGCTTCGGCACGCCTTCGGTGAGAGCCCAGTAATATTTGCGCGTGGAGCGGAGCCGGAAACTCCCGGCCAGAGCCGCCGCGGCGAATTCATTTTTGGCCAGAACCAGAACGCCGCTGGTGTCCTTATCCAGGCGATGGACAAGGCGCGGCTTCCGCGCCTCGCCATAAATGGCGCGCAGAAATCCGTCCAGATGCCGCGACAGACCCGTGCCGCCCTGCACCGCCAGTCCCGCGGGCTTGTTGATGACAAGAACGTCGCCGTCTTCATAAAGAACGCTGTCTTGCAGGTTGCGCCGCTCGCGCCTTGTGGGCGGAACGGATTCGGCTTTTGCGGGAGCCTGCAACGCTTCGCCGGGCAAGGGTGGGATGCGAAGCGCCTGTCCCGCCTCAAGCCGCTGACTGGCCTTGGCCCGCTTGCCCGCGACGCGCACCTGTCCGGTGCGAAGAATCTTTTCCAGCCGGCCATGCGTCAGGCCCGGATAATGGCGGCGAAACCAGCGGTCGAGACGCAAGCCGTTTTCGTCTTCGGTGATTTTAATTGTCTGAACGGAAAGCATTTGCGGGCCAGCAACAATTTCTTCATCATTGGCATAGCACATTCGCCCCCGTCCCGGCCACCATCCAGCGACAGAAGATTTGCCATGCCGCCCTTTCCCGCCAAGCTTATCAAGCCCCGGCCCCTTCACCCCCGCTCGCAGATCGGCATCGTGTCGCCCGCGCGGCATGCCCTGCCCGACGTGATCCAGAGCGGCAAGGCCATTCTGGAAAACATGGGCTATACGGTTTTCGTGCATCCGCAGAACGCGGAACAGGACTTTCAGCTTGCCGGCTCCGACGAGGCGCGGGCCGACGCCATCATGGACATGGTGGAAGACCCCTCCATCGACGCCATTCTGGCCCCGCGCGGCGGCATTGGATCCTACCGGGTGATCCCGCATCTGAAATTCGACGTGATCGCCGAGCATCCCAAAATCTTCTGCGGCTTTTCCGACCTGACCACGCTTTTGAATACCATCACCCTGCGCACGGGACTCGTGACCTTTCATGGCCCGCTTTTGATGAACTTCCTCGGCGAGCACGACGCCTACAACCTGAATTTCTTCATCAAGATGGCCAGCGGCAAGGTCGTGCCCGGAGAAACGCAGGAGTTCATGCGCACCCAAAGCCTGCGCGACGGCGCGGCGGAAGGACGGCTGATGGGCGGCAACATCACCCTGTTGCAGCACATGATCGGCACCAAGGATGATGTTTCAACCGATGGCGCGATTTTGTTTATCGAGGATGACTCGGCCGAAAGGCTCAGCGGCCTCGACCGCAAGCTCTGGCATCTCCGCAATGCCGGAAAATTCCAGCGCATCGCGGGGCTGATCGTGGGCGAGTTCGCCGGATTTCAGGAGGACCCCCATGGCGACTGGGGCCACGGCATCAACGAGCTGGTCATGGACCTCGTGCCCTCGCATGTGCCGGTTTGCGTCAACTTCCCCTGCGGGCACGCCAACACCATGACGACTCTGCCCCTTGGCGTGCGGGTGAAGTTTGAAACCTCCGCAAAAGGTACGCTTTTGACGCTGGGCGAAAGTCCGTTTGCCTGACGCTCTCGTTCGTGTTAGAGTCCTTTTTTCAGAACAATCCGGGATCACTTTTGGCGCAAGGAGCCTGGCCCTTGCGCGGACGGAGGAGTGTGTGAACGCTGGAATTTCACTGGAGATGCTGGCCTTCAATCTCAAGTTGATAGGCCACAAAAGCCGCAAAAAGGTTTTGATCAGCGCGGGCAGGCTGGAAAACAAAAAGCGGATGCTTCCCGCCATCCAACAGTTTCTGACCCTTGAAGTCGACATCTACACGACCCCCGGCACTCATAAATTCCTGTCCGATTGCGGCATCCCGACGACGCAAATTCACAAAATAACCGACCGTCTCGCGCCGAACATCCTGACTTTCCTCAAGGAAAACCGCTTCGACCTCGTCATCAACGTTCTGACCGGCGACGAGGATTACGATGAAGCCTCGGACGCCAAGCTGATCCGAAAGCTTTGCATCGAAAACGGCATCCCGCTGATCACCGATTGCGACGTGGGCATCGCCACCCTTGAGCAAATCGTCGCCGACACGGCCAAAGGCACGTTCCGCTACCGCCTCGCCGACAATACCGAGCCCTGGAACCTTCGCCTGCATTTCATGGAAAAGGTCGAAAGCCTGGGCGGGTTCGCCAATCACCACGCCCATTTCGACAAGGCCTACCTGATCAACATGGAAAATCTGCGCATGTCGCAGGTGGACATGCAGAAGAAATGGGAAATCTACCGTTATCTGAAAGAGAATTATACGCATGACGATCTGATTGAGCGCATCAGCCGCGGCCTGGAGAAGATGATCGCGCAAGGCGTCACCTATTGCCGCACCATGGTGGACGCCGACAGCACGGTGGGCCTGCTGCCCGTCACGGCGGCCATGGAAGTGAAAAAGCTCTATGCGGGAAAGATTACGTTCGAGGTCGGCGTGCAGCCGTTGCAGGGCGTACTTGATTCCGCCTCTTTCGAACAATATGCCGAGGCCTGCCGTCTCGCCGATTATTGCGGCGGGCTGCCGTCCCGGGACCGGCCGCGTCCTGAGGCGCATCTGGATATCGTTCTTGATCTGGCCAGGCGTCTGGGCAAGCCGGTGGACGTGCATGTGGATCAGGAAAACAACCCTCTTGAGGATGAGACCGAACTGCTGGCCGCCAAAACCATCGAACACGGGATGCAGGGCCGTGTTTACGCCATCCACGCGATTTCCGTCAGCGCCAAGGACGAGCGCGAGCAGGGCCGCATTATCGAAAAAGTGGCCGAGGCTGATCTCGGCGTGGTTGTTTGTCCGGGTGCTGCGCTAAGCATGAAGCCGCTGCCCATGCAGGCGCCGCTTCACAACTCCATCGCGCCCTTTTCCAGGCTCCGGGAAGCCGGCGTGCGCTGCTATATGGGCGTCGACAACATTCACGACCTGTTTATGCCCATGACCGACGGCGACATCTGGACCGAATGCCGCATGCTGATGGAGGCCTGCCGCTTCTACGATATCGACGCGGTGGCGGACTGGGCCTGCGCGAAACCGCCCGCAGCCGCCTTGTTCCGGCCAAAGGCCACCCGCACAAGCGCGGCGTGAAGGGAAATGGGCTGAATATGACATATAGGCTATAAAACCAACCCCTCTCCCCCTTGGGGGAGAGGTTGCAAGAGCTTGGGTTTAGATGCGAAGCAGCTAAACCCTTAGCTCTTGCTGGTGAGGGAGTACCCTCCCCTAACCCCTCCCAGAGGGAGGGGAATAAAAATCACATCCCCCTCCCTTTGGGAGGGGGATATATTTTTTCCGTTTGTGCCAAAATTTTTTCCCTCCAAAAAATCAACCCTTCTCAACCACAATTCGGCATGCCACAATCCGGGCTATGCCCACCTCCCCCCTGCCGGGCGTTCCTGAAACGCCCGACCCGATTTTTGGCATTCTCTTCGGGCTAGGCCTTTGCCTCGCCGCCTATCTGCTGGGAAGCATTCCCTTCGGCCTGCTGCTGGGCAAGGGCTTCGGGCTTGGCGATATCCGCAAGACCGGCTCCGGCAATATCGGCGCGACCAATGTTCTGCGCGCCGGCAACAAGCCCTTGGCGCTTGCCGTCCTGCTGCTGGATGGCGGCAAGGGCGTGTTGGCCGTGCTGGCGGGCCGCGCCATGAATATCGATGAGGCCCTGCCCGTTCTGCTTGGCATGTGCGCGGTGATGGGGCATGTGTTTCCGGTATGGCTGAAATTCAGGGGCGGCAAGGGCGTGGCGACATCCCTTGGCGTGATGACCGCGCTTCACTGGCCCATCGGCCTTTGCATGATGGCTGCCTGGCTGGTGATGGCCGCCCTCTTCCGCTATTCATCTTTTTCGGCCTTATGCGCCTTCGCCGCGGCGCCCGTATTGGCCTGGTATTTCGGGAAGGACATCCTGATCATGCCCGCGCTGGCCCTGGCGGCGCTGATTGCCCTTATGCACCGCGAGAATATCCGGCGGCTCCTTGCGCGCACCGAAACCAAGATCGGGCAAAAGGCGCAATGACCACGCTGCAAACCCTGGACCGTGACGAGCGGCTTGACTGGCTTTGCCTGTTCCGCTCCGAAAATGTGGGGCCGATCACTTTTCACCGGCTGATCGCGCGCTGCGGCGGCGCGAAGAACGCCCTTGCCCGCCTGCCGGACATGGCGGCGCGCGGCGGCAAGCGCATCCAGCCCTATGCGCGCGACAAGGCGGAAGCCGAGCTTGACGCGCTGGAAGAGGCGGGCGGCTTCATGCTGGCAAGCTGCGAGCCGGGTTATCCCCGCGCCCTGGCGGCGATTGAAGACGCACCGCCCGTTGTCAGCGTGCTGGGCCGGCGTGATGTTCTGGACAAGCCGCGCCGCCTTGCCATGGTGGGATCGCGCAACGCCTCGTTGAACGGACGGCAATTCGCCGAACGGCTCGCGCGTGATTGCGGGCAGGCGGGCTTCACGATTGTGTCGGGCCTTGCGCGCGGCATTGACGCCGCCGCCCATCGCGGCGGGCTGGCCGGCGGAACCATCGCGGTTCTCGGCTGCGGCGTCGATATCGCCTATCCCGAAGAAAACCGCCCGCTATACGAGGAAATCCGCGAGGCGGGCGCGCTGGTCAGCGAATGCGTTCTGGGCGCGGCCCCTTCGGCGCGCCAGTTCCCGCGGCGCAACCGCATCATATCCGGCCTCAGCGAGGGCGTCGTGGTGGTGGAGGCGGTGCAGGCTTCGGGTTCCCTCATCACCGCCCGGCTTGCGCTGGAGCAGGGGCGCGAGGTCTTTGCCGTTCCCGGCTCGCCGCTTGATCCGCGCTGTGCTGGAACCAACAACCTTCTGCGTCAGGGCGCGCGGATGGCTGAAAACGCGCAGGATGTCATAAACGAGTTGGAAGGCGGCGGGCTCCGCCTTGCCGAACCCGCCTCCGGCTTTACCGAAACGCAAGAGATGCTGGACGAGGCCGATATCAATCACGCGCGGGCGAAGCTGCTGGAGATTCTCGGCCCCAGCCCCTTGCAACTCAACGACGTGATCCGCGACGCGGGACTGCCGGTCGCGGCCATCCTGGTTGCGCTTTTGGAACTGGAACTGGCCGGAAAAGCCGAGCGCCAGCCGGGCGGTCACGTCTGTTTGTTGACGTAACGCCGTCAAATACGCTACACGCCTCATCCGCTAATTGTTTTTTAACCGCGGGCCGTTACATGGCCTGTCAGGGAAGATTGTCTTGTCCGAAAGCAAGCTCGTCATCGTTGAATCGCCCGCCAAGGCGAAAACCATCAATAAATATCTGGGCAGCGGCTTCAAGGTGCTGGCCTCGTTCGGCCATATCCGCGACCTGCCGCCCAAGGATGGGTCCGTGCGCCCGGACGAGGACTTCGCCATGGACTGGGAACTGGGCGGCCGCGCCGCCCGGCCGGTAGGCGACATCGCCAGGGCGATGAAAGAGGCCGACACGCTTTACCTCGCCTCGGACCCCGACCGCGAGGGCGAGGCCATTGCCTGGCACGTGCATGAGGAGCTGGCGCGCCGGAGCCTCCTGAAAGGCAAAAAGGTTCACCGCATCGCCTTCAACGAGATCACCAGGCCGGCGGTGAAGGCCGCGCTCGCGGCGCCACGCGACCTTGATGAAAACCTGATCGACGCCTATATGGCCCGCCGCGCGCTGGATTATCTGGTGGGCTTTTCGCTGTCGCCCGTCCTGTGGCGCAAGCTGCCGGGCGCGCGCTCGGCCGGGCGCGTGCAATCCGTCGCCCTGCGCCTGATCTGCGAGCGCGAGGAGGAGATTGAAAAATTCGTCCCGCGGGAATACTGGACGATTGAAGCGGTATTCCTCACCGCCAGGGGCGAGAAAATCTTCGCCCGCCTTTCGCGGTTCGACGGCGGGAAGGTTGAAAAATTCAGCTTCACGAACGAGGCCGATGCGAAAGCCGCCCTGGCCGCGCTGGAGCCCCTGCTCTGGAAAGTGGGCAGCGTGGAGCACCGCGAGGTGCGGCGCAACCCCTACCCGCCCTTCACCACCTCCACCTTGCAGATGGAGGCCTCGCGCAAGCTGGGACTTTCCGCGACGCGCACCATGCGCATCGCGCAAAACCTGTATGAGGGTCTGGAGATCGCGGGCGAAACCGTCGGCCTCATCACCTATATGCGCACCGACGGCGTGACGCTGTCGCAGGAGGCCGTCACCGGCGCGCGGAGCGTCATCGCGGCGCAATACGGCAAAAACTATCTTCCCGCCAGCCCCCGCCTGTACAAGACGGTGGCCAAAACGGCGCAGGAGGCGCATGAGGCCATTCGTCCCACCGACCTGGCCCGCCTGCCCGCCTCGCTGGCGAAGCATCTGGAGCCGGACGCGCTGAAACTCTACACCCTTATCTGGCAACGCACCGTGGCCAGCCAGATGGAAAGCGCGCTGCTGGACCAGGTGAGCGTGGATATCGAAAGCGGCGCGCACGCTTTTCGCGCCAGCGGGTCGGTGGTGGTGTTTGATGGTCATCTGCGCGCCTATGAGGATGAAAAGGACGACAGCGTTTCCGGCAAGGAAGAGGAATCTTCCGCCCGCCTGCCGGCCGTGAATACCGGTCAGAAGCTGGAAAAGGAAACCCTTGTCCCCAACCAGCATTTCACCGAACCGCCGCCGCGCTACTCGGAAGCCAGTTTGATCAAAAAGCTGGAGGAACTCGGCATCGGCCGCCCCTCCACCTATGTCAGCATCATCCAGGTGTTGCAGGACCGCGATTACGTCACGCTGGAAAAGCGCCGCTTCATGCCCGAAGACCGCGGGCGGCTCGTCACGGCCTTCCTGACGAATTTCTTCGAGCATTACGTGGAATACGGCTTCACCGCCAATCTGGAAGAGAAGCTGGACGACATCGCCGCGGGCTCGCTGAACTGGAAAAAGCTGCTGCGTGAATTCTGGGATGATTTTTCCGCCGCCATCGGCGGCACCAGGGATTTGAAGGTCAGCGACGTGATCGACGCCATCGACGCGCAACTGGGTCCGCATTTCTTCGTGCCCACGCCGGAGGATCCCGAACCAAGAGTCTGCAAGGCCTGCGGTACCGGCCGCCTTGGGCTGAAGCTGGGGCGGCATGGGGCCTTTATTGGCTGTTCCAATTATCCCGAATGCAAATATACAAGGCCGCTTGTGGCCGGCGGCGGCGACGCCTTGCGGCAGGAAGGACCGAAAATTCTTGGCAAGGATCCCGCAACCGGCGGCGAGGTAAGCCTGCGCAGCGGCCCCTATGGCCCCTATGTGCAGCTTGACCCGCCACCCGGCAGCGTCCCGGCGCCGGAGCCGGAGCCGGAAGAAAAACCCGCCAAGGGCAAGAAAAAGAAAGCGAAGAAACCCAAGGGACCAAAGCCCAAACGCGCCTCGCTGCCCAAAGGCGTCGACGCGCAAACCGTTGATCTTGAAAAAGCGCTTTCATGGCTGGCTTTGCCGCGCGACGTGGGCAAGCATCCCGACACGGGCGAGATGATCCAGGCCGGCCTTGGCCGCTTTGGCCCTTACTTGAAACTGGGCACGACTTACAAATCTCTCACAAAGGAAGACGATGTTCTGACCATCGGCCTGAACCGCGCCACGGTGCTGATCGCCGAAGCGCTGGAAAAGAAAAAAGCCATGGCCGGACGCGAACTCGGAAAGCATCCCGAAGACGGCAATCCCGTCACGGTGCAACCCGGCCGCTTTGGTCCTTATGTAAGGCACGGCAAGACCTACGCCAACCTGCCCAAAGACAAAACCCCCGACGGCACAACCTTTGAAGAGGCGCTGGAGCTGTTAAAGCAAAAGGCGGGCGGCAAAAAAGCCAAAACCGCCGCCCATGAAGACGGCAAGAAAAAAGCGTTTGCAAAACCGGCGAAGAAACGCGCCACCAAAGCCAGGACAACAAGAAAAAAGGCATGATTTCCTCTCCCCTTGCACCCCTTCGCCAAGGCTACGGCGAGGTCTTGGCGTACCCGTCGCGCCGAAGCTTTTGCGGAGGCGGAAAATCCGGAATCCAGCAACCGCCGAAGGTGGTTACATGTTGCCTATGGCAACACGCTGGATGCCAGCTTTCGGTAGTGTCTCACTTTGGAAATCACCCCCGCGAAGGCGGGGGTCCCATTTGATTAAAAACAATGGGATGCCCGCCTGCGCGGGCATGATATTTTTCAAACTGAGACACCACCCAGCTTTCGCTGGCATGATATTTTATGTTAGTTTCGATTAAACTCCAACAGATCCGCATCTCAATATTCCCCATCTTGAAAAAACGCTCCCCCAAAAAATTTCACAAAAAATACGGCCCTGCGGCGCGGCGGCTGCCGCCGCATGTCAAGGACAGCGGGAACGAAAAAACACGCGGCAAAAACAAAGACTTCAAAGAGCGCGAGGACATCACCCGCCTTGTCGGCATGATCGAAAAAACCGGCCCTGCGCTTCACCTGCGCCCCGCCAGCCGGAAAATCCCCGGTGAATTCGTCCTTGCGCCAAAACAGGATATTCCCGCCAAACCCGGCGAGCTGGCATTGGCCGAGGTCATCCCTGACCCGCGCTTCGGGCCAAAACGGGTGAAGCTTCTGGAAAATCTTGGCCCTTTCGACGCGCCGGGCGCCGTCAGCCTGATGGCCATCGCGGGGCAGGACATTCCCTTCACCTTTCCCGCCCCGGTTCTGGCCGAGGCCGAGGCGCTGAAACCCGCCACGCCGGAAGAGCGCGAGGATTTGCGGAACTTTTCCCTTGTTACCATCGACGGCAAAGACGCCCGCGATTTCGACGACGCGGTTTTCGCCGAAGCCGACAATGATCCCGCCAACGAAGGCGGCTGGAAACTGATCGTGGCGATTGCCGATGTTTCCTGTTATGTACGGGCCGGCACAAGGCTGGACCGCGAGGCGTACAGGCGCGGCAATTCGGTTTACTTCCCCGACCGTGTCGTGCCCATGCTGCCCGAAGCGCTGTCGAACGAACTCTGTTCCCTAAAGCCCAGGGTGGACCGCGCCTGTCTCGCCGCGCACCTGACCATCGACCGGCACGGCGCGCTGTTAAAGTTTCGCTTCAACCGCGCCGTGATGCGTTCCGCCGCGCGCCTGACCTATGAGCAGGTTCAGGCGGCCGCCAACGGCAATCCCGATCCCATCGCCGCCGGGCTGATGGACAAGGCGATCATGCCGCTTTACGCCGCCTATGCGGTTCTGCTGCGGGCGCGCAAAAAACGCGGCGCGCTGGACCTCGACATTCAGGAAAACCATATCCGCCTCGGCAAGGACGGGCGCGTGGCGCATATCGGCCCGCGCGAGCGGCTGGATTCCCACAAGCTGATCGAGGAATTCATGGTGCTGGCCAATGTGGCGGCGGCCACCGCCCTGCAGGACGCGGGCATGGCCGGGCTTTACCGCGTGCATGATGCTCCCAGCGCCGAAAAGATTGAATCCCTGCGCGAATTCCTGAAAGGGTTCGGCATCAACCTGCCGCCCGGCAAGCAGCTTCGCCCCATCGATCTGGCCCGCGTTCTGGAGAAATTCATCGGCACCGGCCATGCGCCGGTGATGAACGAGGTCATGCTGCGCAACCAGTCGCAGGCCGTCTACAGCGCCGGGAATACCGGCCATTTCGGCCTGGCTCTCGCGCGCTATGCCCATTTCACCTCGCCCATCCGGCGCTATGCCGATCTGGTGGCGCACCGGGCCCTGGTGCGCCTGTTCCGTCTTGGCGAAGGCGGCTTGACGAATGATGAAAGGAGCGCGCTGGAAGAAACCGGGCTGCATATCTCGCGCACCGAGCGCCGCGCGATTGAGGCCGAGCGCGAGGCGCAGGACCGCTACGCCTCGCTTTACATGGCCGAACAGGTTGGCGGCATTTTTGAAGGCCGCATCAGCGGCGTGACGCGGTCGGGCGTTTTCGTGCGCCTGGCCGGGACGGGCGCGGACGGACTGCTGCCCATGTCGTCCCTGCCGTCCGATTTTTACCTGTTCGATGAAAAGCACCACCGTTTGCGCGGCCGGCATCACGGCAGGATTTTCCGGCTGGCCGATGTGTTGCGCGTACGGCTGATCGCGGCCGACCCGCTGACCGGCAGCCTGCGCTTCGCCCTTGCGGAAAGCGACAGCTTCGAACGCCGTTCCACCGCCGAAACCGGGAATCGCCCCCCGCGCCGGGGCGAAAAACATCGCCGCTCCCGTTCCAGACAAGGGCGGAAATTTTAGCAAAGCCTTTACTTTTTGTGGCCTTGCGGCAACAATTTGACGCCAGCCTGACCCGTTATTGCCAAAATCATGCAACTTGGCTAGGAAACAGAGGCTCAAGATATTAACCTTACAAATCCTTTCGGTGAGTTGCCCGCGCCGCCCGGAGCGAGGTTCAAGGGGAAAAGCATGAACAGACCCAGCCGTCTTATTTTTACCGCCGCAGCCCTTGTCCTTGCTGCGGCGCCCCTCCTTGCCGAGGAACCGCCCAACGACGATCTGCTGCGCCCCATGATCGTCCGCCCGGTCGACGGCTCTTCCGCTTCCGCCAGCACGTCCGCAAGCCCCTCCCCCAGTCATGTTCCCGCGCCGGTGGAAACAACGGCGCCGCCGCCTTCGGCCTCCGAAACAATGCTGGTTAACCAAACAACCTATACTCAGACAGCCGCCGCCGAACCGCCGAAGCTCAAGCTGCCGCCGCCGCCTTCGGCCAGCTCCGGCCTTTCGGTTCCGCCCACCCGCACGGTGGCGCTTTCTCCCGGAGGGCGTAATCTGTTCGCCGATTTCGGTCCGCCCAGCGGGTCGGTGGTGTCGGACCGCGTGTTCCAGCTTCGTGACGAGACCATTGCTCTCCGCCGCAATATCGACAAGGACGCCGCCGAATTCAACGAATTGCGCGACAAGGGAGCGGCGGGAGCCATTCAGTATCACGCGACCGTCGCCGCCATCAACGCCCGGCTGGAATCCGGAACCACGCGCGGCAATCCCATCTTGCTGCGCCAGTGGAGCGAGGCCGAGCAAAGCCTGAGCGAAGGGGATTACTCCATCTCGCGCCTGAACGTGATCGCCACGAATCTTGCCGCCAACAGCGCCACGGCCGCCTATCTGTTGCAGGCCGCGCGCGCCACTTTCGAGCTGGCCGGCGCGGTGGATGAAGACCATAGCCAACTCGCCATGATCCGCGACGAGGTGGCCCGCGCCACCGTCTCCATCGACGGCATGCGCGGCGAGGTGCATGAGGACATCAAGCGCCAGACCACCTATCAGGCGCGCGAGCGCCAGAATCTTCAGGTGCTGGCGCTGGCCATCAACCGGGGCGAGTTGATCCGCAACAGCCTCGCGGGACAGGCGGTGGTGGTTGCCAATCCCTCCTCTCTCGGCAGCCTGCCGGGCAGTTCGCTTGACTACAGCGGCTATCCCTCGCTGAATGGCGATGCCGTCATGATCCCGGTGACGCCCGCGGCCATACCGGCCGTGCCGGTGAAAAAGACGCCGCTTTCAAAACGCAGAAAACCCTCCCCCGCGCCGGCGGCAGCCCTGGCCCCGCCGCGCCCGCGGGCAAAAGCCGCCGTGCCCGCCGCCGATCCGCTGGGGCAATTGCTGGTCCTGGTGCGCTTCAACCAGGAAGACGTGGCGTATGAGCAGCAGCTTTACCAGGCCGTGAGCGACGCGCTGGAAGTCAAGCCCGGCGCCGCCTTTACCGTGGTGGCCGTGACGCCCAAATCGGAAGACCCCGCCGCCATCGGCTCGGATACCGAAGCCGCGCAGCGCCATGCCGATGAAGTCAAGAACTCCCTTGTGCAACTCGGCCTGCAACCCGGCAGCATTTCCATGAGCGGTATTTCATCCGGCAGCGCCCGGTCGCCGGAAGTGCATATTTACGTCCGCTAAATCAGGGACGGCTTCTACAAGTCCCCTTACCGAATTGCCCAGATAAACGGTTTCGGCTTTGTCCAGATCGGCGGAGCGTAAAACAGCCTCCCGCGCCTGGCCGGAATCAAGCAACGCGGCCCTCAGGCAACCGGGAAGCAATCCGCAGGAAAGCGGCGGGGTCAGGAGCTTTTCCTCACCCGGAATCCTGACGAACAGGTTGGTGAAACTGCCCTCGGTCAATTCGCCTTTTGAATTGAAAAACAGGATTTCGTCACAGCCTTCGGCCTGGGCCCCCTTACGCGCGTCATCGTAAAATTCCCGCGCGGTGGTTTTATGGGCAAGCTGCCAGGACGCGGCATCCACGGGCTGGCCGGCAAGGCGGAAACGCAGGACTTTATCGGGCGCGTTTACCGGAGTTTCGGGCAGGGATACGCTGGTGATTTCAAAATCACCGGCGCGATTCAGCAAAAGACGCACGCGAAGAACCGGAGCGCCTTGCGCTTTCGCGTGATCTTCCAGCGCGGCGAAGATTTTATCCCCGTCACAGATAAAACCAAAATGCGTGGCGCTGGCCGTCAGCCGCGCCCTGTGCCGCTCTTCCAGCCATATCCCCTTGCCCTTTTCCCAGCGCATGGTCTCGATAAGCCGGATGTTTTCCGGGGGATCCGCGGGGCGTAAATCCCCGCTTCCGCGGGAATAACATTGTTGCAAAAACCGCATTTTCAGGAGCGCTTCGGCATATTCGGCCTTGGCCTCCGAATCATGGACAACCCCGCCGCCGATTCCGATCTCGGCCTGCCCCGCCGTATCCACCGCAACGGTGCGAATGGCCACATTGAACCGGGCTGAACCATCAGGCCCGAAATGGCCGATGGCCCCCGTATACACGCCGCGCGGCGAGGACTCCAGTTCCGCGATGATTTCCTGCGTCCTGATTTTCGGCGCGCCGGTGACCGAGCCCGGCGGGAACAGGGCGCGAACCAGTTCCGCCGCGCCTGTATTCCTTTTCAGCCGCGCTTCCACGGTGGAGGTCATTTGATGAAGGGTGGGATGTGTTTCGACCTCGAACAGCTTCGGAACCTTCACGCTGCCGGTTTCCGCGACGCGGCCAAGATCATTGCGCATCAGGTCGACGATCATCAGGTTCTCGGCGCGGGATTTTTCACTTTGCGCGAGGCCTGTCCTTTCCTTCCGGTCCAGCGTGGCATCGTCATGCCGCGGCGCCGTCCCTTTCATGGGCCTTGTGACCAGATACCCGTCCTGTAGCGAAAAAAACAGTTCCGGCGAGCAGGAGATAACCTGAAAATCAGGAGTTTCGATATAAGCCCCGCAACTAGTGGGCTGGGCAGCGCGCAGGCGGCCGTAAAGCCCGCGCGGATCGGCGCAGGAAAACCGCGCCCGGAAGGTAAGGTTGACCTGATAGACATCTCCCGCCTCGATATGGGCCTTGACCCTGTCAAAGCGCTTGCGATAGGCGGCTTCATCCCATTCAACGCTTAAATTCCCCTCCCTCCGGGAGGGGTTAGGGGAGGGAAAAACGTAAGGAAACCCTAAGCATCCTGGTTTTTCAGAGCTTCCCTCCTCTTTATCCCCTCTCCGTCTTCGCTCTTCAAGATTTGGCGGACAGGCTTGCCCCTCAAAAACGCCGAACCACAATAACGGAAAACCGCGCCGCTCCGGCATAAGCGCGGCCAGCTTCGGCTCCAGCGCATATGAAAGCTCGTAAGAAAAAAAGCCGGCCGCGTGAAAGCCGGAAGCGAGCGCCGCTTCAAGCTGTGCCAGGGCAGGCTCAACCTCGTCCGGCCGGCCGGCGCGGATCACGCGGCGCGGATTTTCAAAAACAAGCGGCGGTTTTCCCGCTCCCTGCTCAAGTATCACGCACGTCATCAGCCGTTATTCCGCAGCGGTTTGATAGATTTTTCCACCCTTGTCACGAAACTCCTTCGCCTTTTCCTCCATGCCTTTCTGGGCGGCATCGCGGATTTCGGCGGAAATTTTCATGGAGCAGAATTTCGGCCCGCACATCGAGCAGAAATGGGCCAGCTTCGCCCCTTCCGCCGGGAGGGTTTCGTCGTGGAACGCGGCGGCCGTATCGGGATCAAGCGACAGGTTAAACTGATCCTTCCAGCGGAATTCAAAGCGCGCTTTCGAAAGCGCATCGTCCCGCGCGCGGGCCGCCGGGTGGCCCTTGGCGAGATCGGCGGCATGCGCCGCGATTTTGTAAGCGATGACGCCGGTCTTCACATCGTCGCGGCCGGGCAGGCCCAGATGCTCTTTCGGCGTGACGTAACAGAGCATCGCCGTGCCATACCAGCCGATCATCGCCGCGCCGATGGCGGAGGTGATATGGTCGTAGCCCGGCGCGATGTCGGTGGTGAGCGGCCCCAGCGTGTAAAATGGCGCATCGGCGCAGAGCTTCATCTGCAAATCCATGTTTTCGCGGATTTTGTGCATGGGCACATGGCCGGGGCCTTCGATCATCACCTGGCAATCATGCTTCCAGGCAATTTGCGTCAATTCGCCCAGCGTTTGCAGTTCGGCGAACTGGGCTTCGTCATTGGCGTCGGCGATGGAGCCGGGACGCAACCCGTCGCCCAGGGAAAAGGCGGCGTCGTAACGGCGCAGGATGCCGCAAATCTCCTCGAAATGGGTGTAGAGGAAATTCTCGCGGTGATGGGCGAGACACCATTTGGCAAGGATCGACCCGCCGCGCGACACGATGCCGGTGACACGCCTTGCCGTCAGCGGAATATGGGCGAGCCGCACGCCCGCATGGATGGTGAAATAATCCACGCCTTGCTCGCACTGCTCGATCAGCGTGTCGCGGAATACATCCCAGTTCAGGTCCTCCGCCCTGCCGTCTACTTTTTCCAGCGCCTGATAGATGGGTACGGTGCCGATGGGCACGGGCGCGTTGCGGATGATCCATTCGCGGATGGCATGGATGTGCCGGCCGGTGGAAAGGTCCATCACCGTATCCGCTCCCCAGCGAATGGCCCAGACCATTTTCTCCACCTCCTCGGCCACGCCGGAGGTGATGGCGGAATTGCCGATATTGGCGTTGATCTTCACCAGAAAATTGCGGCCGATAATCATCGGCTCGGTTTCCGGGTGGTTGATGTTGGCGGGGATGATGGCCCGGCCCGCCGCCACCTCGGCGCGCACGAATTCGGGCGTGATGAAACCGGGCAGCGGATTGCCGGAATTCCCGCCCCTGTCCGCCGCCGCCGCGCGCGCCTGCATGCGTCCGTTGTTCTCACGAAGGGCGATATATTCCATCTCCGGCGTGATGACGCCGCGCCGCGCATAGGCAAGCTGCGTGACGCTTACGCCGTCCTTGCCGCGCCGAACCTTGCGTCCGGCCGGATGGAACAGGGGCGCCGAAAGCGCCTCGCCGGGTTTCAACCCGTTATCTTCGGGGCGTGGGACGCGGCCTTCACATTCCTCAACATCGCCCCGCGATTTGATCCATTCGCCGCGCAAGGGCGCGAGGCCTCCGGCGATGTCGATTTTTATTTCTGGATCACTATAGGGACCAGAGGTGTCGTAAACGGGAAGGACAGGCTCGCCACCCGTCAGCGCAATCTCGCGCATGGCCACGCGCAGGCGGCTATCGCCGGCATATATCTTGCGCGAAGCCGGGAACGGCCCCGTGGTCACTTGAAAACTGTTGTCGCCGCCATGCATCGCCGCCTCCCGCCGAACGGGCAAAAATGGATCAGGCCGGAAATGGGAATGAGAGGAGAATTCCAATCCCTCCGCCGGCATGACCCGGTTCAGGTTCTAAGAGTCAGGACCGTCCGGTCCAATCTCAGCCGCGCGCGCGGCCCCTCCTGGAATGATGCCGAGAATGCTTCGCCGCGCAAAAACTGTCAAATCATTCTTCACGGGCCTTCTCCGAAGGCAGGAGCCCATTTTATTTATCAAATTAAACGCATAACAAACTGGGCCCCCGCTTGCGCGGGGGCGCCTGCATACATCGCAGCATTATTGTTATCCATTATCCAATAATGCCTTGGCCGCCTCTACCGCCTCGTCCACGCCAATCGCCTGCATCAGCGCGGCGTAATCTTCCGTTTTGTCCATGCCCAAAAAAGACGCGCCGCGAATAAAGCCCGCCCGCGGGCCGAAAGGGCGGTATTCGGCGTCGTTGCTGGGACCAAAAAGGCCAAGCGTGGGAATGCCCATCGTCGCCGCGATATGCATCAGCCCGGAATCATTGGCAAGGCACAGGTTGCAACGGGCAAGACAGGCCGCCGCCTCCAGCGGATCCGTTTTGCCCGTCAGGTCATGCACCTTATGCGTCCTTGAAAGTCCGGCGGCAAGGGATGCGGTTTTCCCCTCCTCGCCGGGCGCGGCGAAAACGGCGATGGCGGCTCCTTTCAGCTCTCCTTCTTCCGTCAGGCGCCGTGCCGCTTCAACGAATTTTTCGGCCGGCCATTGCTTGCCGCTCCAGTTGGCCGTGGGGCACAGGGCCAGGACGGGACCTTGCGCGGGAAGAAGCACGGCCGCTTTTTCTTCGGCTTCCTTCGTCAGCCAGATTTTGCCGAAGGACGGCAGTGAACCCATCATCCCCGCAAGCTGCTCGGCCTTTTGCCGGCCCGACGGACCGCCGGGAAAACGGTAAACCTTCTTTGCCAGCACAAGGTATGAAACGGCGGAATTGCGGATATCCACCACCGCATCCCAGTAAGTGCCGATTGTCTTCAGCCATAGCACCGGCCAGTGCAGCCCGCCCTTTTTCTTGTCCAGAACAATCAGCCGCTTCAGTCCCGGCACACCCGCGAACAAGGGCGCGGGCAAGGGTCCGCAGGCGATGGTGACGTCCGGCGTCATCAGGCGCTTGCGCGCCACTTCCAGCACGCCGGTGGAGATCGCCGCGTCACCAAGACGGTTGGAGGTGATGAAAAGAAGATTGGCCGACGTCATTATTTTGTAAAATGCATAATTAAGGACTATAGGACGAAACCTGATGCAACCAAGAAACCCAACTCCCCTCCCCTTGAGGGAGGGGCCGGGGGTGGGGTGGAGCGTTGTAGCTTCAAGGCCTTACCGCTTACGCGCGTGACAACCGTAAGACCCCACCCCTTGATCCCCTCCCTTCCGCCTTCGCTCTGCGAGCTTCGGCGGACGAGCTTCCTTATAAGGACCCCGCCGTAGCCTTGGCGTAGGCGGGCAAGGGGAGGGGAAAATTTCCTGCCAGCAAAAGATTTCTCCCGTTAGCTATAAACGATACAAGAACGCGCTCCAACCCCTTGTTTTTCGCATGTTTGCGCCATGGTCAAACCTGCGGGAAAGCCCTATTTTGTATTAATGGCGAATTCCGACGAGACAAAGATCGCCCGGCTTTCCAGCCGCACCGTGCTGCGCCTTTCCGGGCCGGACCGCGTATCCTTCCTGCAAAATCTTGTCAGCCAGGATATGGCGCTGGCCGAAAGGGGCCAGCCGCTTTTCACCTGCCTGCTGACGCCGCAGGGAAAATACCTGTTCGACTTTTTCGTGCTGCCGGAAGAAGACGCGCTGCTGCTGGATATTGAAGCCGACCGCGCCGGTGACTTCATCGACCGGCTAGGCAAATACCGCCTGCGCGCCGATGTGAATTTGGAACCGCTGGGCGACGAATGCGCCATTTTCGCGCTATGGGACAGGAAAAGCGGCGATGCCCGCGCCTTTGCCGATCCGCGCCTGCCCGCCCTTGGCCAGCGCATCGTGGCCGGGGCGCACCACCTGCCCGCCGTCAACGCGCGGGAAAGCGATTACCGCGAGCATCGCTACAGACACGGCATTCCCGAAGGCGGGCATGAAATCGCGGTGGGCGGCGCTTCGCTGCTGGAGCTGAATTTTGACGTGCTGAACGGCGTGAGCTTTTCAAAAGGCTGTTATCTGGGACAGGAATTGACGGCCCGCACCCATTACCGGGGGCTGGTGAAGCGGCGTTATCTGCCCTTTGGCCTTGAAGGCGTTCTGCCTGAAAAATTCGGAACCATTCTTCATGGCGGGTTCGAGATCGGCGTGGTGCGCGCGGTGGGCGAGCTTTACGGGCTGGGCCTGTTCAACCTTTCCGCCGTAAAGCCCTTTCTGCATGGCGAGGAAACCCTGATCCACGATAACACAACCTATCAGGTTTACGTGCCGGACTGGCTGAAAGAGGCTTACGGGAAAGCGGAAACGGCGGAATAGGGCTAGGTTCAATGGACAATTACCAACACGAACATTCCCGCGCCCGGCTTCGCCTGCGGCTACGCCGAGGTCTTGGCGTACCCGTCGCGCCGAAGCTTGCGGAGGCGGAAAAGCGGGAATCCCATTTATTTTCAGGAACAAACTGGATTCCGGGTCGTGGTTGCTGCGCAACCTTGCCCGGAATGTTCGTTTAGGGTCTGAACTCAATTAGAAATGAATCAAACCAAACAGATAACTGCTCATTCCGGCGCCCGGCTTCGCCTTCGGCTACGCCGGGGTCTTGGCGCACCCGTCGCGCCGAAG
>JANQEX010000049.1 GCA_028278105.1 Alphaproteobacteria bacterium
CATATTGAATTAGAGCCAGCGAGCCTAGAGAAGCTGTCATCCCGGAAATTGCGAAGCAATTATCCGGGATCTGCCGCAAGGATTACATATTGAACTCAAGCTGGCGAGCTTAGAGAAGCTGTCATCCCGCAAAGTGCAAAAAGACACATTTCCACCAATAACAGCTTTCATTATTGCGGCCCCGACGCTGCTTTGTTATCAATGACTTATGTCTCAACCCGCCGGAAAACAAATCTCTGTCACGCTTCCCGACGGCGCCGCGCGCGCGCTGCCGGAGGGCGCATCATCGCTTGACCTGGCCCACCGCATCAGCAAAAGCCTGGCCAAATCCGCCATCGCCGCAAGGGTGGATGGCAAGCTGGCTGACCTGACCCTCCCCCTTCAAGACGGCGCAAGGGTTGAAATTGTCACGCGCGCCGCCCCGGAAGCTCTGGAAATCATCCGCCACGACGCCGCGCATGTGATGGCCGAAGCGGTGCAGGCGCTTTATCCCGGCACGCAGGTCACCATCGGCCCCGCTATTGAAAACGGCTTTTATTACGACTTCGCGCGCGATACGCCCTTCACGCCCGATGATCTGCCGAAGATCGAGGCGAAGATGCGCGAGATCATCAAGGCCGACCGTCCTTTCACGCGCGAGATATGGGAGCGCGGCAAGGCCATCGCCCATTTCGAGGGCATCGGCGAAAAATACAAGGCGCTGATTATCGAGGAACTGCCCAAGGACGAGCCCATCACCATCTACCGCCAAGGCGAATGGATGGACCTTTGCCGCGGGCCGCATCTGCCCTCCACCGGCAAGGTGGGCACGGCCTTCAAGCTGATGAAAGTCTCCGGCGCCTACTGGCGGGGCGACGCCAAAAACGCGCCGCTGCAACGCATTTACGGCACCGCCTGGCGCGACGAGGACGAGCTGAAAAAATACCTCACCCTGCTGGAGGAGGCCGAAAAACGCGATCACCGCCGGCTCGGCCGCGAGATGGAGCTTTTCCATCTGCAAGACGAAGCGGCGGGCTCCGTTTTCTGGCATCCGAAAGGCTGGCGGCTTTACCGTACCCTGCGTAATTATATCCGCGCCCGCATCGCGGCGCAGGGCTATGTGGAAGTCAACACGCCGCACCTCGTCGACAGCTCCCTGTTCAAGGACTCCGGCCACTGGGATGCCTTTGGCAAAAACATGTATCACGTGGAAGGCGAGAACGGGCAGGTCTTCGGCCTGAAGCCCATGAACTGCCCCTGCCATGTGCAGATTTACAAGCAGGGCCTCAAAAGCTACCGCGATCTTCCCATCCGCCTGGCCGAATTCGGCTCCTGCATCCGCAACGAGCCGTCGGGCGCGCTGCACGGCATCATGCGCGTGCGCGCCTTCGTGCAGGACGATGCGCATATCTTCTGCCGCGAAGACCAGATCATGGAGGAATCCAAAAACTTTTGCGCGCTGCAAATGAAGGTGTACGAAGACTTTGGCTTCCCGGCCGACACCATTCAGGTCAAGCTGGCGCTGCGCCCTGATGCGCGCGTGGGCGCCGATGAGGTGTGGGACCGCGCCGAAGCCGGCCTGCGCGCGGCCCTGGCCGCCGCCGGCCTGACATATGAGGAGCTTCCGGGCGAAGGCGCATTTTACGGACCGAAGATTGAGTTTCATTTAACCGACGCCATCGGCCGCACCTGGCAATGCGGCACGCTGCAACTTGATTTCAACCTGCCCGAACGGCTGGACGCCAATTACATCGCCGAGGACGGGCGCAAGCACCGTCCCGTAATGCTGCACCGGGTCCTGCTGGGATCGATTGAGCGCTTTGTGGGAATCCTGATCGAACATTACGCGGGCAAGCTGCCGCTATGGCTTGCCCCGCTTCAGGTGGTGGTGGCCACCATCACCAACGACGCCGACGCCCATGCCACCGAAGTGCATAAGGAGTTGGTGGAATCCGGCTTGCAGGCCGGACTTGATCTGCGCCCGGAGAAGATCAATTACAAAATCCGCGAGCACAGCCTGAAAAAGATTCCGCTGATGCTGGTGGTAGGCAAGAAAGAGGCCGAGGGCGGAACCGTCGCGCTGCGCCGTCTGGGCGGCACGGCGCAGGAAATTCTGCCCCTGGCGGAAGCGGTTGAGAAGATAAGGGACGAAGCCGCCTCACCCATCGAACGCGAGGCCGCGGCGAAAGACCTGGTCGCCGCCATGCGGACCGGCAAGATGTGACGCATATGGTCCAGCACGCGCGTTTTAAAATCGGCAAGGGGCATCACGATCATCATACCGGCGATCCGGTGAAAGGACTGGTGGGCGAAAAGCGCGTCCTTCGCTTTGAAAGCTTCGGCGATGTTGACCGCGTTTTGAAGGAAGCGGAGATGCGCGTGCCGGTCATTTTCGGCGAAGAAGGCGAAAAAATCCTGCCGCCGCTGAAAGCCACCCTAAAAAAATACGCCGTGGGGCAAGGCTGGGACCAGATTGCGCTCTCGCTGAGTCAGGGCATGGCCCAGCGCGAGTTGGACGAGCTGCTGGAGCGCGAAATCGGCCATGAAGGACCGCTGGTGATCGACCCCGATGCGCGCACGGAAGACCATCAGGTCTATGCCTCGCAAACCCATGCGAAACTGCAAAAGGCGCGGCTGATCCGCGCCGCGGAAGTGGGAAACGGCATTCTGCTGGTGGTTTACGGCATCAACGCCAGCAACCCGGCCATGCTGCAAAAGCTGTTGATGCACCGGGTGCGCATGGCGCAACTGGCGCTGGAACAAATCGACGAAAACGATTCCGGCTACCGTGCCGGGCACAAGCTTTCCGCCATGGAAGCGCTGCTGCGCCGCCGCGTTCAGATGACCCTGCGCCGCCTGAAGACCGCGCATGAAAGGCTGGGCGCGGGCGAGGAATTTCACGAAGACGCGCATGGCGAAATGTTTCTGGCCCTGGCCGCCCTTCTGCGTATTCCCACCCATACGCCGGAGGCGCATGAGGTCATCGCCAATCTTGTGCAGCAGCTTGGCATGATGCCGGGCGATTTCGTGAAGATCGGCGTGAGCTACGAGCCTTATATGCACATCGCGCCGGAGGCCGCCATCGCCCTTCGTCCCGAAAAAGGTCCCCAAGCCGACGCCGCCCTGTCCCTTCCGCGCCTGCGGCGTTAGGGCCGATGGACCATCAAGATTGGAAGAAACATCAATAGAATCAGTTTTTATTCCTCTCCCTTTAACCTGCCTTGCCTCCCCTCCCCTTGCCCGCCTGCGCCAAGGCTCCGGCGGACAGATTTGCTCATTCGGTTCCGCGAAGCCCTTGGGCGAAACAGGGAGACTTTCGCCGGCACGACATGAATATATTTCCCCTCCCCTTGCCCGCCTTCGCTAAAGCTACGGCGAGGTCCTTGCAGAAAGCTTGTCCGCCGAAGCTCGCAGAGCGGAGGCGG
>JANQEX010000051.1 GCA_028278105.1 Alphaproteobacteria bacterium
CCGCCTCCGCTCTGCGAGCTTCGGCGGACAAGCTTTCTGCAAGGACCTCGCCGTAGCTTTAGCGAAGGCGGGCAAGGGGAGGGGAAATATATTCATGTCATGCCAGCCCCGGCTTTTCCGCCTCCGCAAGCTTCGGCGTGACGAATAGCCAAAACCTCGGCGGTGCCGCAGGCGAAGCCGGGCCAAAGGGAGGGGAATAAAAGTCGCATCTCCCTCCGGCGGGAATCCCATTTTATTATTCGAGCAACAAACAAACGAGACTCCAGACCGCGGCGGCGGCGCAATCTTGCCCGGAATGTTCCTTGAGTTGGTCTTTTCAATGGCTTGAGTTCACGGTCCCCTGAGCCGGGGCAAGGCCCTGCGCCGCTTCCTTCTCGCGCCGCAAGGCGTCCATCGCGGCGCGCGCCGCCGCCGGAAGACGCATGCTGGCCGACTTAAGCTGCCCGCAGGCGGCCATGATGTCGGCGCCGCGGGTCCTGCGGATGGGGCTGACATAGCCCGCCTCGTTCAGCATCGCGCCGAAACGCGCGATGCGCTCCGGCTTCGAACATTCGAACGGCGCGCCGGGCCAGGGATTGAAGGGAATCAGGTTGATCTTGGAGGGAATGGGCCGCAGCATTTTTATCAGCGCGCGCGCGTCGGCGTCGCTGTCGTTCACGCCTTTCAGCATCACATATTCAAAGGTGATCCGCCGCGCGTTCGAGGCGCCGGGATAGCTGCGGCAGGCTTCCAGCAATTCCCGGATGGGATATTTGCGGTTGAGGGGCACGATTTTGTCGCGCAAGGCGTCGTTCACCGCGTGCAGGCTGACGGCCAGATTCACATTCAACTCCTCCCCGCAACGCTTCATCAGCGGCGCCACGCCGGACGTGGAAAGGGTGATGCGCCGCTTCGATATGGCGATGCCGTCCGGGTCCATGATGATTCGGACGGCCTTCGCCACCTCGTCGTAATTGAACAGCGGCTCGCCCATGCCCATGAACACAAGATTGTTCAGGACGCGGTTTTGCGAGGACTTGCGCCATTCCTCCAGCGCGTCGCGCGCCGCCATCACCTGCCCCACGATTTCGCCTGCCGTCAGGTTGCGCGCCCAGCGCTGCGTGCCGGTGTGGCAGAATGCGCAGGTCAGGGTGCATCCCACCTGGCTGGACATGCACAAGGCGCCCCGCCCGCCGGCCACTTCGGGAATATGTACCATCTCGACCTGCGCGTGATCGTCCATGTCCAGAAGCCATTTGCGCGTGCCGTCATCGGAGGCCTGCTGCGTTTTCACCTCCGGCCGCTCAAGCGAATAGTTTTCCGCGAGCCTCGAACGCAACTCTTTCGACAGGCTGGACATCCGCGCAAAGTCGCGCGCGCCCCGCACGTAAATCCAGTGCCAAAGCTGCCGCGCCCGGAAGCGCGGCAGGCCGGCGCGTTCCGCCTCGGCGGCGAGTTCATCGAAAGAAAGACCGATGAGGGGCTTCATGGGAGATGTATGCGGCCAAACTGTTGAAGGGTCAACAAAGGGTCAGGTGGGTCTGAAGGGTCATGGTTTCGACCTTGCCCAGCCTTTCTGACCCTTTCGACCCTCTGGACCCTTTTATTGACCCTCATTTCGGTATTCCGCAGGCCCGCCGGATTTTCCGGTAGGCCGCGAAGGAGCCCTTCAGGCTGAAAACATGGCGCAGTCTCGTCCCGTTCGCGGCCTTCGCCGTGATGCGCATGCGCGCGCCGTTGACCACGGCTTCGGTCACCTCGCGGTCGCCGGCGCTGGTGCGTGTCCAGCCGGTGTCTTTCGCGGTGAAAAGGTTGAAACGGTCCTTGTCGATTCTCACCGCGGCTTCCGAACCCTTTTTCAGCGTCCGCCCGGCGATATAGCTGAAAACCGGCAGCATGCTTTCCGTCGGACGGAAGGTGACCATGGCATAGGCGGGACGGGTTGAGGCCTTGCTTTTCCCGGACTTCTTTTTCTTCTTCCTTGCCGGAGCGCTTTTGGCTTTCGCCACCATGTAGCAGACGCGCTTCCCCTTTTCGGCGATGCGATAGGCCTGCCAGGCGCCGGTCGCGCCGAGATATCCGGCTTCGGCGGAAAAGGCCACGCCGGCGCCCGCCAGCGCCAGAACAAGCAGGGAAAGGCAAAACATACGCAAGGGCATGGTTTTTCGCTATCACGAAAAAATGGAAAAAAGGTGAACGGCGTTTCACTTTTCACGCGGAACAAAAGCTTTTACATTCATGCTTATGAAATCCGGCACACCGCCTTCCGCTTCCGCCGATCCGGCCGGGGGTCTTTTGCTGCGCATTGCGAGGGAAGGGGACAAGGCCGCTTTTGCCGGGTTGTTCCGGCATTACGCGCCGCGCATCAAGGCCTGGCTGCTGCGGCAGGGGCTGGCGCCCTCTTCGGCCGAGGATCTGGCGCAGGACGTGATGTTTCAGCTTTGGCGGCGGGCCAGCCTGTTCGATCCCAAAAAGGCCCGCGCCGCAACCTGGATCTATACCATCGCCCGCAACCGCCTGCGGGACGAGCGCCGCCGCGCGCGCAGCGGCGAAGCCGCCCGGAACACCCTTGGCGCGGCGGCGGAAGACTGGGAACCGCACGCCGCGCTGGACGAGGCGCATGACAACGCGCGGGTGCACCGGGCGCTGGAACAACTGCCGCCCGAACAGCGCCGCCTGATCGAGGAATCCTACTTCCGCGACCATTCGCACAGCCGCATCGCCGCGGCCTGGGGACTGCCGCTCGGCACGGTGAAATCGCGCCTGCGCCAGGCCCTGTCGCGCCTGCGTCAAAACCTGAAGGAGCGCCCATGACGGCCTTGCCCCTGCCCCGCCATCATCCCGCCCGCGCGCTGCTTTGCGCTTACGCCAAGGGGAGCCTTGATGAAGCGTCCGCCCTTTTCGTGGAAGCGCATCTTGACCTCTGCCCCCGTTGCCGCGGGATTTTGCAAGGCGAGGAAGCACGCGCGGGATTCGAGCTGGAATCCATAGCGCCCGAAGACATGGACAACGCCTGCCTCGACAATCTGCTGCACCGGATCGACGAGCATGGCCCGCCCGCCTGCATCGACGTCACGCTGCCGCCGCCTCTTTCCCCCGCGCAAGCCATGCCGCCATCCTTGCAGGCCTATTTCGGCGTCCGCGCCGATGCGTTTTCGTGGCAGTACGACGCATGGGGGCGATTCTTTTTCCACGGGCAGCGCAACGCGATGCCGCCGCTTCCCGCCGGCATGCTGCTGCTGCGCTTCGAGAAAGGCGCGCGGGCCGCGCCACGCGGCCTGGCCTCGCTCCTGGTGCTGAAAGGGCTGCTGCGCGGCGCGTTCCGCCGCTGCGGCCCCGGCGATGTGGCCAAGCCCGGCCGGCCCGGCCTTTTCGGCGCAAGGGCCGAAGAGGAAACGCTGTGCCTTGCGATGACAAAGAAAAAATAATCACCCCGCCCGCACCGGGCGCTCGGCGAAGCGGCCAAGGGAGATCATGCGGTCATAAATGGCAATCGCCCCCGCCACGCCCACATTCACGCAAAAGCGCGCCGGAATCCGCGCCAGATGCGCGCAGCGCGCCGTAAGCGCGGGCGACAATGCGCCTTTTTCCGGCCCCAGCACATAGGCCGCCCGCAGGGGATGGCGGAAGGAGGGCAGCGCCACCGCGCCGTCCGCCAGTTCCACGCCGACCAGCGCGCAACCGGCGGGAAGCCGCAAGTCCTCCACGCTCCGGTAGCGGTAAAAGGGCATGTGCGCCGCGCCGCCGGAGGTGTCAACAAGCTCCACCGCGCGCATGTCGACCGCGTCATCAATGGTGAAAAAGAAGCTGGCGCCGAAGGCATGCGCCGAGCGCATCAGATTGCCCAGATTGCCCGGTTTGCTGATGCCCTCCACGCCCACGCCGAAATAGCCGCGCAAGGAAGGAGCCGGGGACGCGCCTTCGCGCCCGGATGCGGGACCGGTATTCATGCCGCCATCCTGAACGACGCTTTACTTGTCGTCGTCTTCCTCGCCGTCGTCATCCTCGTCATCGCCGCCGGCGGAGTCCATGTCCTCCTCGATCTGGGCGGCCAGATCGCGCAGCATGTCGCTGATATCGGCATGGCCCGCCACCTCGACCCCGCGATTGACGGAAGCCTCGATCATCGCCACGGCCACATAAGGCGCAAGCGACCCGGCTTCGGTGAGGGCGGAATCCATGTGCTTTTCGGCAAGCTTGAGGGCGCGCTCGAACAGGGCTTCGGCGTTGTCGTCGGGGGGAGTGGCCATCGCGTTTCCTTTCGTGTTGCTGGCAAGCTAAAGCATTTTCGCGGGGAAATAAACAGCTTTCCAGAGCCGTCCTGACGCCCGACCCGCCTGCGCGAACCGGCCCTTCAAACAGGCGGGTTTGGAAAGGGTGATGGAGGCAAGAGGCGCATTGGCGGAAAAGACACGCGAAGGGGAGCGGGTAGGAAAGTGAAGAGTGAAGGGTGAAAAGCAAATTGCGTCATCCTGGAAAACGCGCGAAGCGCGTTTGTCCAGGACCTCTTCCCCATAAGAGCCTCAGATTCCGGATCATGGCTCGCCTACGCTCGCCATGTCCGGAATGACGGCTTTGGAGGAAGCGGCCAAGCTTCTTCACCCTTCACTCTTTACTTTCTTCACTGAAACCGGCTGCACGAATTGCGGTCCGACATGCGCGGCGGGTTAAAGCTTTTTCATCAGCGTCAGGGTTCGTGCCTTATCTTGTTCAGACAAGGCGCCGAAGCGTGATCTTTCTGCTTTTTGGTCAGTTCCCTTTGCTGGGCCAGAATCATGTCATGGGTTATCCCGGCGGGCAAGGTGCTGGCAAGATCAATCTCTGCTTTCGCCAACTGCTCAAGCGTTATATTCGAGTCCGTCAAACTAACGTCTTCAAAAACAATCCTGCCTGTGTCAACGCCGTCCCAAATTGTTCCGGTAAGATTTGCGTTGGTGATCTTCAGTGTTGCGCCTTCGGCAAATCCAAGGCGCGAAAAATTTGTCCCTTTATAATTTACATCCCCTGCCACAGCCGCACAGGAAAGAATCGCATTATGCAGATCGTCGCTGCCGGACAGGTTTTCGCCTTGAACATCATACTCAGTAATAACAGCTTTGCCGTTTGTTGTTACTGGTTTTCCGGGTTCTTTGTATTTAATTTGCCGCATAAAATTGTCTCCTGCTATCAGACCGCATCATAGCACGCCGATTGTGAAAGTATATACAGCCTGTAAAAAGCGGCCGTGTCTCAGGTGGAAGGTGGGAAAGTGAAAAGCGAAGGGTGAAGGGTAAAAAGCAAATTGCGTTATCCCGGAAAACGCGCGAAGCGCGTTTATCCAGGACCTCTTTCCCACAAGAGCCTCAGATTCCGGATCATGGCTCGCTTGCGCTCGCCATGTCCGAAATGACGGCTTTGGGGGAGGCGGTCCGGCTTTTTCACCCTTCACTTTTCATTCTTCACCTTCTTCACTGAAATCGGCTGCACGAATTGCAGCTCGACATCCCAGGGGAAATAGATCCAGGTGTCCTGGCTGACCTCGATCACGTAGCTGTCCACCAGCGCAAGGCCGGCGGGCTTGGCATAGACCGCGGCGCGGTGCGCGGCGGGCAAAAGCTTTTTCATCAGCGTCAGGGTCCGGCCCGTATCGGCCAGATCATCCACCACCAGCCAGCCGCGCCCGTCGCCGATTTTTTCCATGACGGGCTTCAGCAGTCTCAAATCGCCGGGGGCGTTGGTGGCGTCGTCATAGCTGGAAACGCAAATGGTTTCGACCAGGCGAAGGTCCAGCTCGCGCGCCACGATGGCCGCCGGCACCAGCCCGCCGCGCGTCACGGCGACCAGCCCCTGCCACGGGCCTTTTTCGGACAGGCGCCAGGCCAGCGCCTTGGCATGGCGGTGCATCTCGTCCCACGAGACGGGAAAAGGCTTTTGCGAGGGCGTGGCCGGGTTTTTCATTGTTCCAGGATCTTTTCCGGGCAGATTCGCTGTTTTAAAGACCGTCCATCAAACGGTAGTGGGTCAATTTGACCTCTCGACAACCATGCCCGCGGAGGCGGGCATCCCATTTTTATTGAAAAAACAAATGGGACCCCCGCCGTCGCGGGGGTGATTTTTTCAAACTGACCCACTACCCATCAAACAGAAGGATAAAAAGGTCTGCCTTCGTCAAGACTCCGGCGAGCCAAAGGGAGGGGCTTCAGGTTTGCCCGCTTCCTCAAACCCCCGCGAACCTCCGAACCCTCGCACCCCCGCATCCTCGAACCTTCGCACCTTCGAACCTCCGAACCTACCCCTCGCTCCCGCCCGGTTTTTCCTCGATCACGTCCGGGTCGGGCGCGCGCGCGCGCGACAGGAAGGTGTAAACGCACGGCACCACGAACAGCGTGAGCAGCGTGCCGAAGCCCATGCCGCCCACCACCACCCAGCCGATCTGGATGCGGCTTTCCGAGCCCGCGCCCTGCGACAGGGCCAGGGGCATCGCCCCCAGAATGGTGGCGGCCGTCGTCATCAGGATGGGGCGCAGGCGCACCGCCGCGGCCTCGGTCACGGCCTGCGCGGCGGACAGGCCCCGGCGGCGTCCGTGATTGGCGAATTCCACGATCAGAATGCCGTGCTTGGTGATGAGGCCGATCAGGGTAATCAGGCCGATCTGGCTGTACACGTTGATCGTGCCCCCCACCAAAAAGAGGGCGATCAGCGCGCCGGCGATGGCCAAAGGCACCGACAGCATGATGATCAGGGGATCGACCACGCTTTCATACTGGGCCGCCAGCACCAGATAAATGAAGATCAGCGCCAGTGAAAAGGCGAACAGCATCGCCGAGGCCGATTTGCGGAATTCGCGGCTGTTGCCGGCATAGTCGATGCTCACCCGGTCGCCGCCCGCCTTGCGGATGGATTTTTCCAGATAATCCAGCGCCGCGCCCAGCGAGTAGCCGGGCACGAGATTGCCGCTGATGGTCACGGCGCGGAACTTGGCGAAATGGTTCAGCTCGCGGGGGCTGGCCACTTCCTCCATTTCAACAAGGTCGGCGAGTTGCACCATGGCGCCGGAATCCGAGCGCACATAGACCGACGTCAGGTCGTGCGGCACGCGCCGCAGGTCTTTCGCCACTTCCACGATCACGTCATACTGGTCGATGCCGCGCTGGTAGCGCGTCGTCTTGGCGCCGCCGAACATGGTTTGCAGCGCCTGGCCGATCTGGCCGGGGTCCAGGCCCAGGAGCGCCGCCTTGTCGCGCCTTATGGTGAAGCGCAATTCGGGCTTGTTGAGCTTGAGATCGGAATCCACGCCGAACAGCTTCGGATTGGCCCCGGCGTCGGCCATCACCTGATCGACGATCTTTTGCAATTCGGCGTAATCCAGGGTCGACTGGATCACGATCTGCAGGGCCTGGCTGCGCGCGCCGGCGCCCAGGGGCGGCGGCAGGTTGGGAAAGGCCAGCACGCCGGTCAGCGTCATGAATTGCGGGAACAACGCGCCGGAAATCATCTGCGCCGGGCGGTCGCGCTTGTCCCAGTCCCGCAGGCGCAGGAAGGAAATGGCCATGTTCACGGTCGGCACGCCCGACACCATGAAAAACTGCGTTGCTTCCGGCACGCCGCGGTAGATGTTTCCGAGGGCGCGGGTGTACTGGTCAAGATAGTTCACCGACGACCCTTCCGGCGCGATGACGATGCCCATGACAAAGCCCCGGTCTTCCGTGGGCGCCAGTTCCTTGGGCATGGTGGCGTAGAGCACGCCGCCGAGCGCGCCGAAAACCAGCGCCAGCGCCACGATAAACCCGCGCATGCCCAGGATCGCGGGCAGCAGGGCGCGGTATCCCGCGGTCAGCGCGTCAAGCCGGCGGCCGGTCCACAGGCTGAAGGCTCCCAGAATTCCGGCGCGTTTCCCGCCGGCGTCCCGCCGCAGCAGGCGGGCGCACATGGTGGGCGTGAGCGTGAGCGCCGTGAATCCCGAAATCAGCACCGTGCCCGCCAGCGTCAGCGCGAATTCGGTGAAGAGCCGCCCGGTGTTCCCGGCGGTGAGGGCAATGGGGGTATAGACGGCGGCCAGGGTAACCGACATGGTCATCACCGCGAACACGATCTCGCTTGTGCCGCGCAGCGCGGCCTCGAACGGCCGCATGCCCTCGTCGATATGGCGCTGGATGTTCTCCAACACCACGATGGCGTCGTCCACCACCAGCCCCACCGCCATCACCAGCGACAGCAGGGTCAGCGTGTTCACCGAGAAGCCCAGCGCCGCCATGATGGCGAATCCGCCCACCAGGGCGATCGGAATCGTCACCAGCGGCACGATGGCGGCGCGGAAGCTGCGCAGGAACACGTAAATCACCAGCGCCACGAACAGGATGGCCTCGAAGATCGCGGCATAGACTTTCTCGATTGAGGCCTGAATGAACACCGAGGTGTCATAGGCCACCTCCACCTTCATGCCTTCGGGCAGGCGCCGGGTGATTTCGGGAATGACCTTGTACAGGGCGCGCGACACGTCGATGGGATTGCCGGTGGACTGCTTCACCACGCCCAGGGCCACGGCCGGAACGCCGTTGAAGCGCACGCGCACGCGGTCGTCGGCCGCGGCTTCCTCCACCCGCGCCACGTCCTTCAGCTTGACGAGATAATCGGCGTCGCGCCGCAGCACGATACCGGCGAACTGGGCGGCGGCGCGCAGGTCGGTATCGCCGGTGATGGTGAATTCGCGGCTGAGGCTTTCGATGCGCCCGGCGGGAATTTCCAGATTCTGGCGGCGGATCGCCGCTTCCACGTCGCCGGGAGTCAGGCGGTAGGCGGCCAGGCGGTCGCGGTCCAGCCAGACGCGCATGGCGTAGCGCCGCTCGCCGTAAATCTCCACCTGCGCCACGCCGGGCAGGGTGCTGAGGCGGTCCTTCACGTAGCGGTCGGCGTAATCCGACACCTCCAGCTCGCTGTGCCGGTCGCTGGAAAAGGCCAGGTAGATGATCGGCTGGGCGTCGGCCTCCACTTTCGAGACGATGGGCTCGTCAATGGCGTCGGGCAGCTGGTTGCGCACGCGGCCCACGCGGTCGCGCACGTCGGCGGCGGCCGAGTCGGCGTCGCGCGTCAACTGAAAGGTCACGGTGATCTGCGCCCGCTCCTGGCGGCTGACCGAACTGATGACGTCGACGCCCTCCATCCCCGACAGGGAATCCTCCAGAATCTTGGTGACCTGCGATTCCATGATGTCGGGTGCTGCGCCGCGATAGGTGACGTCCACCGTCACCACCGGCACGTCGATATTGGGGTATTCGCGCAGACTCAGGCCGTTGAAGGCCACCAGCCCCAGCACCATGACGATCAGGTTCAGGACCGACGAAAGAACCGGCCGGCGGATGAAAAGTTCGGGCAGGGTCATGCGTCACCCGTCATTGCGGCGGACGCGACGGCGCGAAAGCGGGGCCGGCCTCCCCGGAAGGCCCGCTTTCCGGCTCCGCCATCTCCGCATCGACGGGAACGCCCGGCGATCCCGTTTCCGGCTCCGGCAAGGCCGGCGGCTCTTCGCGCGTCGGCGCGTCCGCCGCGGCGCCGGGCTGAACCAGGGGCTTCGGCGGCTCCGGTTCCGGTGCCGGCGCCTGCGTTTTCCTTTCCGGCTCCGCTTTTCCCGCGCGTGCCGGTTTTTTCATTTCCTCCGGCGGCAGGTTGGGCCGCGAGAGCAGCATCACCGGCGCGCCGGGCTGCAACTTGATCTGTCCGTCGGTGATGATCTCGTCGTCCGGCCCGATGCCGTCCGAAATTTCCACCTCGCCCACCCGGCGGCCGGAGATCGTGACCTTCGCAAGCCCGGCCTTGCCGTCCACGGCGCGATAGACATAGGCGCCGTCGCTCAGAAACTGGATGGCGCGCTCCGGGATCACCAGGACGCCGCGCGGCGCGCCCGTTTCCAGCGTCACATGGGCAAACATGCCGCCGCGCAAACGGCCATCGGGGTTGGGCAGCCGCGCGCGCACCGCGAGGCTGCGGCCCGCCTCTTCCAGCGCGGGATCGGCCGCCACCACGATGCCCCCGGCATGGTCGATGTTCAGCGCGGGCACGCTGACCGTCACGCTTTGCCCCATTTTCACGCGGGCCGATTCCAGCTCCGGCACCCGGAAATCGGCGAAGATCGGATCCACGCTGGTCAGCGGAAAAATGACGTCGCCCGCGCGGAGATAGGCGCCCACGCTTTTCGCCCGCAGGCCCAGCACGCCATCGAACGGCGCCAGGATGGTGTCCTTTTTAAAACGCGACTTGGCCGAATCGACCCGCGCCTGCGCCGCGCGAAGGCTGGCCAGCGCCTCGTCCTCCGACTGGCGGGTGGCGAACTGGCTTTTGGCAAGATTGCGCCGGCGGTCATAGGTGGCCTGCGCGAGCGCCAGCGCCGCTTCCGCCTCGGCCAGCGCCGCGCGGCTGGTCGTGCTGCTGAGGCGCACCAGCACATCGCCTTTCTTCACCGCCTGTCCTTCGGACGCCACGATGGCGGCAATGCGCCCGTTCACCTCCGGCGCGATGGAGATCGACTGGTCGGCGCGCAGCGTGCCCACGGCCACCACCTTGCCGCTGATGGTTTCGCGGCGCGGCGTCTCCGACATCACGGGCACGCCCGGCCCGCCGCCCATCATGCCGGGCATCCCGCCCTGCATGGCCATGAACATGCGGAAGCCAAACAGCCCGCCCAACAGCAGGACGAGCAGGACAACGGCGATCACGAGGCGGCGGCGCAAGCGCGACGCATCGCGCGGAGACCCGGAATCGGAATCAGTGGCGTCAGGGGAGGAATATGTCATGAAAAACCGGCGCGAAAAAGACGGAGCGGTTTCTATATAGGGCATCGCGCGGGCATCACCAACAAGGAACCCGCCGAAAGCCCGGAAGATTTGCCGAAAAGATACGGGAGAATCAAAAAAGAGCCGCAAGGATCAAATAAAATGGGACGGAAGGGGCTTGACTCTTCCGGTCCCTTTTGGCCTTTCCGGCCCTTCCCGGCCTTTCCTGATCCTAGGGTCTGAACTCAATTAGAAATGAATCAAACCAAACAGATAACTGCTCATTCCGGCGCCCGGCTTCGCCTTCGGCTACGCCGGGGTCTTGGCGCAC
>JANQEX010000064.1 GCA_028278105.1 Alphaproteobacteria bacterium
GGTATAAATTGGATTCCGGGTCGCGGTTGCTGCGCAACCTTGCCCGGAATGTTCATTTAGTCTTTTCAATGACTTGAGTTTAATTGTCCATTGAACCTAGCGCGTTTTCCGGGATGACGCGGACGGCGCCTTAAGACGCCGCGATCACCGCAAGCTGCTTTTCCCAGTCCAGCGTATTGAAAGCGTGGCAGTTCGTGCAAAGCGCCTGCCAGTCCTTGTGCGGCTGGCGGCAGGAAGAACAAATCCACGCCTCGCCCGGCGGCGCCTCCACCGCCCGCGCCTGCCAAAGCTGGGAGGCCGCGACATCATGCTCGGCCCCCGCGACGCGGGAGAGTAGCCGCGCCACGTCCCGTGAAGGATGGGTTTTCGCCAGTTCGGCCGCCCAATGGCGCGCCTGCGCGTAAATTCCGGCGCGGAACAGCGCCTCGGCCCGCAAAAGGCGCGAGGCCGGATGCGACGCGGCGCGGCGCGTCATGTTTTCGACGGCCTCGGCCTTTTTCAAGTCGTTTTTTCCGGTGTAGAGCGACAGATACAGCGCGCCAAGCTGCGGATGAGGGCTCGTGGCCCATGCGCGCGCAATCAGGCTTGCCGCTTCACGGGGCTTGTTCTGCGCGGCCAGCGCCGCCGCAGCCAGATGAATGGCGGGCGCCCATTGCGGGCGCAAGCGGCCGGCGTGATGGGCGTATTCGAATGCGTCAACCGCATGCCCGCGCTCCAGGTCCAGCCGCGCGCGCTCGGCCAGAACAGCCGCCTGCATCCGGCGCGCTTCGCGCCGCGGCAGCGCGCCGATCTGGCGCAGATCATCAAGGAGTTGCCGGGCCTGATCCCAGCGCCCGCCGCGCGCATGGACATCGAACAACAGCTTTTTCGACAGCGCAAGATCGCCATGCCTGGCGGCGAATTTTTCAGCCAGAGCCTGCGCTTGGGCAAGCTTGCCGGCCTGAAGGCTGTTTTCCACCGCCTCGCGCCAGGCGAAGGGCGAGCCGTAATCGCCCTCGGCCCCCGAAAGGGCGGGCAACGCGCCCGCCTGCGTGCGCGCCAGGACCACGCCCGGCGTGGGGCCAAGAAGCTTTTCCGCCCGGCCGAGAAACAGCTTTGCCCGCGATTTTTTATCGTCCGCCAGGGCATAAACGGCGCGCGACAACAGCTTTTCGCCTTTTTTCCGCCGCGCCAACGCCCGGCGCATGCGAAGCCGGGACGGGATGCCCTGGATGCCCGAAACAAGCCGCGCGGCGGTATAACTGGCATAGGCAATCATGCCGACGCCCACAACAAGCGCCAGCGTCGATGTTTCGACGAGAACATCCCCCCACGCGATTGTCGCGCGGCCTGAGCGGTCGGCGACCCACACCACCGCCGCGATCAGCAGCCCAAGCTTGAGAAGAGACCCGATCAACCGGATCACGGCGCCGCCTCGCTGCCGGAAAACGGCGTGCCTTCATCTTCAGGCGGTAAGACTTCCATGACAGGCGGAGATGGCGGCGCAATCACCCCGCCGCGCAACCGGACCAGCAATGCGTCTTCCAGCCGGTCGAGCGCCTGCTCGCCTTCCGCCCGCGCGGAAAGACTGTTCCGCCATTCCGTGAAGCCGGGCGGCGCGCTTTCCTGAAGCTCTTCGGCGGTCTTCAGGGCGGCGGAAAAATCCCCTGCATCAAGCCGGGCCTGCAGCGCTTCCAGCGACTTCCCGGCGGGTGATTCCGGGCGCGCCATCCCGTCGCGCGGGCGGATGGTGACCAGCCCCTTCATGCGCAACCAGAGTTTTTGAAAAAAGCCCTCCGCATGAGCCATTTTTTCCCGCGCCACGAAACGCGGGCCCAGCGCCTGCAAGCCGGATATCAGCGCCGCATCAGATAAACCGGGCCCGCCCCTGACACTTCCGGCAAGCTTTGCCGCGGCGGGCGGATCGGGGAAAATGGGCGGGTCTTCGCCCAGCTTGCGCAATGCCCGTGAAAAATCGGAGCCGTCCCGCAGCTTGCCCCGGATGGTGCGCAGCAGTTCCAGCCCGGCCAGCACGCGCATGTTCCGGCCGAGCGTCGCGTGCAACTCATCCTTCAGGTCCTCAAGGTTCTTTTGCGTTTCGCCAAGCCTGTCGCGGAATTCTTCGGATGGCGCCGTAATGACCGTTGGGGGCAGCGGGCGTGAAGCCAGTACATCAACCCGTGCCGCAAGCCTTTCCATGTCCCGGCTTATGGCTTCATCGCGCGCCTGGTCAACGACAGGAATCGTCTGCGCCGTGGGACGAATGGCGGCAGCAAGAAAAGGCGGCAGGACCCCTTCCTTCTCCAGAAAGGGCATGGCCACGCCAAAGGCGGAAACGGCCAGCGCCAGAACCGACAGGACCAGCGCCAGCGTGGCGCGTTTCGCGCCTTTCGGCGAGGGCGGGGCCGGCAGCGCGACAATGGCTTTTTCGTCTTCATCCATGATGCGGCTCGTGGGTTTTCGTCATTATCTCTGGACTGCCCAGAACTATGGGTTGATTGGCACGGCCTTGGCAAGACAATCCATCAAGCTGTCCTGCGTGGGCTTGTGCGCGGCTTCCACTGATTTCCACAGCTTTTCGTTGCAGGCGGCGGCCACGGCCGGACTCAGGCAAAGGGCGCGGGTCTTTTTCAGGCCGGCGGCCGCGTTTTGCCTGTGCGTCAGGCCTTCAAATATTCGGACGGTCCGGGCGGAATAAAACAGGGCCGCGTCCACCCGCCCCTCCGCCAGCATCTCGGCGGCGGCCGCGCTGATCTGGTCCGATTCCTCGGCGCGGTAAACATGCCGCGCCGCGATGGGGTAGCCTTCGTCCCGCAGCGCCTGATAGAAATCATCATGGGCATGGGGCGAGGTCAGGTGAAGCAGCGTCCCCTCCTCCGGCCGGATTTGCAGACGCAGGGGATAGGGCAGGTCCTCCGATTTTTCCACCGTGCCCGTCACATGAATATAGCCGCGCGCGCGCAAACCGGAAGCGGTGCGCGCCCCGACGACAAAAAACATCCTGTCGCGCGGAACGGCATGCCCGTCGAAGCCCTGCAAGGCATTGTGACTGGTGATAATCACCGCCGGAATGCCGCTCCAGCCGGGTTCGACCCATTCCAGCGGGTGAATGCGCAGCAAAGGCTCGATCAGCGTCTGATAGCCGCGCGCCTCCACTTTTCTGGCGGTGGCGCGGGCGTCTTCAAGGGCGCGGGTGATGAATACCAGGGCCATGACGCTCTACCTTGGCAGGATGCCGGAGGGCGTTTTTGCGCGAAGTTCCTCGCCAATGCTTTTGCCAAGGAATTCGGCCTCGGCCGAAGAAGCGCTTCCTTCGCTTTCCCAAATCTCTTTCCCATCGGGGTGCAGCACCATGCCGCGCAGATGCAACGCATCTCCCTTGCGCCGCGCATGGGCGGCAATCGGCGTCTGGCAATCGCCGTCCAGCACGCGCAGCATGGCGCGTTCCGCCAGCAGCGCCGCGAACGTATCGGGACAGTTGACCGCGGCCAGCAACTCCGCCAGCCCCGCATGATCCTGCCGGATCTGGGCGCCGATGATGCCCTGCGCGGCGGCGGGCAAAAAAGCATCGATCTCCAGGACATGCATGGTGGATTCCAGCCGCCCCAGGCGCTTCAGCCCCGCATAGGCAAGAAAGGCTCCGTCGATCCTGCCGCTGGCCAGCCTGTTCAACCGCGTTTCCAGATTGCCACGCAAGGGCACGACCTCAAGATGCGGCCATCGATGCATGATCTGCGCCCGCCGCCGGGGGCTGGACGTTCCGATGCGGGCGCGCCGGGGCATGCGCTCCGGCGATAGGTGATCCCTTGATACAAAAACATCCCTTGCATCCTCGCGCGGAACGGCGGCGGCGATCACAAGCCCATCGGGATGAAAGGCGGGAAGGTCCTTCATGGAATGCACGGCAAGATCGATGCGCCCATCCAGCAACGCCAGTTCCAACTCGCGCGTGAACAGGCCCTTGCCGCCGCAATGGTAAAGGGGCTCGTCACGCTTTGAGGCCGGGTCGTGATCCCCGGAGACGCGGAGCGGAACGATTTCAATTGCCCCTTCGTTTTTCAATTCGGGATATTTGTTTTTCAGGTCATGGAGAAAAATTTCCGTCTGCTTTTGCGCAAGCGCGCTGGTCCGCGTTCCAACGCGCAATGGAAAATTCCGGAAAGACAAGGGCGCATCCTCGAATCTGAAAGCGGAAAACAGATGATTCCATGCGGCGAAGCGATTCTACCGCCACCGGCAAGCACCGGCGCAAACACCGGTTCATGGACGCGCATATAATCCGGCTTCCATCCCACACGAAATGGGATTCGGACCGGCCCGGCAAGACCCGCAAAAAGACCGCTCCGGTCTGAAAAATCATCTAAAAATGTAGATAAATTTCATTCAAATTTAGCCATAAATGTTGCGAAATTAATGCAACTTATTGCAAAATAAAGATTATTTTAATTATCGAGGCCGATAGTTATGAAACAAGCCTTAATAAGCTTGGAATTTGAATGCGCAACTATTGTTCTCGGACCGCAAGCGTAACATGAACGTAACTATGTCGGAAAAGCTGCCCGAAATCTTCTCGCTGGCGCGTGATCGCAGCGAGGCCGGGCGGCTGCGCCTTGCCACCATGCTGGCCGACATTTTCCGGGCAGGCGTTGATCTCAACGACCGGGAAAAAATCCTGCTCAACGAAATCATTGATGAGTTGATCGGCAATGCCAATCCCCGCGTGCGCGAGATGCTGGCGCAGCGCCTTGCGGACACGCCAGGCTCCTGTCAGGCGCCGCATCGCGTGTTGCTGACCCTTGCATGCGATCCGCAACCCGAAGTCGCCGGTCCCGTGCTGCGCACCGCGCCGTTGAAAGATGATGACCTGATTTTCGTGGTCGAGGCGCATGGAACGCCCCATGCGCTGGCGATTGCCGAACGCGCCCAGATCAGCGAAACCGTGGTCGACGCCCTGGTCGCCACCGGCGAAATTTCGGTGATGACGGCCGTGGCCGAAAACCTGGGCGCGAAGATTTCATCCCATGCCATGAATGTTCTTGTGGAAGCCGCCCGCTTCACCCGCAAGCTTCAGGAAAACCTTGTTCAACGGCCCGAACTGACGCTGGACATGGGGATCCAGCTTTACTGGTGGCTGGAAACCGAGATGCGCCGCACGGTGGTGCGCCGCTTTGGCATCACCTCCGGGCAGGTTGAAGAGGCGCTGGAACATTCCATAAGCGACCTTCTCAATTCCATATCCGGCGACCGGAACGAGCACGCCGCGCTTGAGAAGGTTGTCGAATGGTTTGCCGCGCGTGATGCGCTGAACCCGCGCGTTTATATCCAGTGCCTGCGCATGGGATTCTTCAGGCTGTTCAGCGTGATGCTGGCGCACCAGACCGGCCTGGACCTGCCGCTGGTCGAAGGCATCGTGGCCGAGGACGGCGGGCGGTCGCTGGCGGTGCTTTGCCGCTCCATAAATGTGGACAAGCCCAGCTTCGTGTCGATTTTCCTGCTCAGCCGCGGCGCGCGCCCCGGCGAGCAGATCGTCAACCCCCGCGAGTTGTCGCAAGCCATTACCGCCTTCGACCGGCTTTCAACAACCGACACACAGCGGGTCCTGGAAAGCTGGAGGCAGGATCCCAGCTATCTGACCGAGCGCCAGAAGGGCGCGATTCAATAGAATACAGGGTCAAAAGGGGCACACGGGTCTACGGCCCTCCCGCCCCTCTTTTACGGCATCCGCGCCACGCGCAGCACGTTCGTGCTTCCCGGCGTGCCGAAGGGTACGCCCGCGGTAATGACCAGATGGTCGCCTTTGCGGGCAAATCCATGCGCCGCCGCGACGCGGCAGGAAAGCTCCTCCATTTCGGCAAAGCTGGTGGCGTCCTGCGTAAAAACGGGATAAACGCCGTAAGACAGCGCCAGCCGCCGCGCCGTTTGTTCCCGCGCCGTCAGGCATAACACCGGCGCATGGGGCCGCTCGCGCGCGGCGCGTTCGGTGGTAAAGCCGGAAGTGGTGAAGGTCACGATGGCCGCCGCTTCCAGCGTGTCGGCCACCTGCCGCGCGGCGGCCGTAATGGCATCGGCGCCGGTATGCTGCAAGGGCGGGTTCCAGGCCGACATCTGGGCGCGATAGGCGCCATCCGCTTCCGCGCGGCTGATGATGCGATCCATCATCGCCACGGCCTCCGCCGCATAGCTGCCCGTGGCCGTCTCGGCCGACAGCATCACGGCATCCGCGCCGTCATAGACGGCGGTGGCGACATCGGACGCCTCGGCCCGCGTGGGCGTGGGCGCGCTGATCATGGATTCCAGCATCTGCGTGGCGACGATCACCGGCTTGCCCTGCACCCGCGCCTCCAGCACGATGCGCTTTTGCGCGGGCGGCACGTCCTCCGGCGGCATTTCCACGCCCAGATCGCCGCGCGCGACCATCAGCCCGTCGGCGGCTTCAACGATCTTTTGCAGATGCTGCACGGCGGAGGGTTTTTCAATTTTTGCCAGCAATGCCGCCTTGCCGCCGATCAGCTTGCGCGCCTCGGTCACGTCTTCGGGGCGCTGCACGAAAGACAGGGCGATCCAGTCCGCCCCCATGTCCAGCGCGACTTCCAGATCGGTCCGGTCCTTGGGCGTGAGCGCCGAAAGCGGCAGGATCACCCCCGGCACATTCACGCCCTTGCGGTCGGAAAGGGCCGTGCCCGCCTCCACCACCGCGTCGGCGAAATCCTTGCCGCATTTTTCGACGCGCAGGCGCACCTTGCCGTCATCCATCAGCAACTCGGCCTCCGGCGTCAGCGCCGAAAAAATTTCGGGATGCGGCAGGCCCACGCGCGTCGCGTCACCCGGCTCTTTCGACAGATCAAGGCGAAATTTCTGTCCGGCCTTCAGCGCGATCCCGCCATTGGCAAAAGTCCCGACGCGCAGTTTCGGACCCTGCAAGTCGGCCAGGACGGCAATCGGCTTTCCGCTTTCCTTTTCCAGCGCGCGGATCATGGCATGGCGCTGGCGGTGATCCTCATGCGCGCCATGGCTGAAATTCAGGCGGAACACATCGGCGCCCGCCTCGAACAGCGCGCGCAGCGCCTCCGGCGACGAACTGGCGGGGCCGAGCGTGGCGACAATCTTGGTCTGGCTGGGAAGCCGGGGAAGCGGCGGCGGGGTCATGAGGCCAGACTAACAAATGTCCAAAACAAGGCAAGCAGCCAGAACCCCTGCTTTCGGGAATAGGGGTGTGGGTCAGTCTGAGAAAATCACCCCCGCGACGGCGGGGGTCCCATTTGATTAAAAACAATGGGATGCCCGCCGGAGCCTGTCCCCGCCCCCGCTTTCGCGGGGGTAAACTCCAGCGGGGGCGGGCATGATGTTCTTTTAAACTGAGACACTACCCGCATATTCGAGCGTTTGACGTTTAGGCGTACATAATCTACCCTTGGCCCGAAACATCGGAAAAGGATGTTTTGGGGCTTTAGAACCCCTTAGTGATCGGGCGCATCGACCGTCAAAGGATGCTGTCCCCGGCTTATGGCCGGAGGGCGGCGTTATGTCCAAGCCTCGCGGCCAAATGCGCCGCGCCGTTATCACTGACGGTTCTAAACCTCCGGCTACCAGCGGGAGGTTACTGCGTGGAGATAATTAAACATGTTGCCGTCTGTCCAAAATGCGCGGCAGAAAACCCCTGGGATCCTTTCAGCATAAAATTCACTTGCGAATTTTGCGGCTTCTCCCTGCCGCCAAAAAAGGAACCGCCGGCAAAAAGCATTTTCAAAAAGGCGGAACCTTCTTCGGAGGAGGTGGTGATATACAAGACATATCTAAAATCACCGCCTTCAAAATGAAGGGATCGTCCTGCTTGTATCAAGGCGCTTGAAACGGCTCATAAACAATACTCACTGCCGCACCGCCCTGCCTTCGTGGGGACGGGAGTGACCGCGAGCGCAAGCTTATGAGCACTTCACAAGACTACTGGCATAAGGCACGGTTCGGAGCGTGAACGATTTGAAAAGCCATTGGCGCAAGGGTGCCGCAGGAGGGATTTGAACCCCCGACCCTCTGATTACAAATCAGATGCACTACCCCTGTGCTACTGCGGCGCGGCTTCAGGATAGCAGGACGGGGTTGATTTGCAAAATCAGCCGTCTTTGTTACACTCACGAATCCCAAAGCGGCGGGCATCGCCTGCCTTCACCCCGCGCCCATTCTGTTCGGAGCCCCGCCCGTGCGCCACGCCTATCTCGACACCGTCCTTCTGATCGAGCGGCTTCACCGCTATTACCTCGAAGTGGTCAAGATCGACCTCGACCGCCGGGGCATTCAGGACATCAACAACGTCCAGGCCCTGATCCTCTATAACATCGGCGAGGACGAGATGACCGTGGGCGAGTTGACCGCGCGCGGCTATTATCTCGGCTCGAACGTGTCCTACAACGTGAAGAAGATGACCGAGAACGGCTACATCCTTCAGGAGAAATCGCCGCACGACAAACGCTCGATCCGCGTCAAGCTTTCCGAGAAGGGGCTTGTCCTGCACCGCCAGATGAAAGAGCAGTTCCAAAAGCAGATCGCGGCGCTGCCCACCGGCAATTTGAGCGAGCAGGAGCTTGCGGCGCTGAACGACCACCTGCGCAAGCTGGAACGCTTCTGGGCCGGGATGATGAAGTATTAGCCGGCATTTTACTCGAATTCCTTCTTCCCGGCGCCTTGCGCTTCATGGCGGCGGCCTTTCGCATCGGGGTTTCCGGCTTGCTTCGAATTTGAAAGCAATTGCCCATAAAATCCCCGTCATTCCTAAATAATCCTTAAAACGCGTCTGCTAGGCTGCGGGATGAAAGATCAGCCGTGATGCAGTCCTTGCGAAAACTTTTCGCGCGCTTCCGGTCATGCCAGCGCGGCGTGAGCGCGGTGGAATTCGCCTTTGTTCTTCCCATTCTGATGTTCTTCATGGTGGGCACGCTGGAATTTTCCACCATGTTCCTTGCGCAGAATATTCTGGAGAACGCCGTCAACAGCGCCGCGCGCACGGGCAAGACCGGCCATGTCGAAGACGGCTTCACGCGCGAGCAAACCCTTCTTCTGATGGTGCAACAGCGCATCGACCGGCTGATGGATCCTTCGCGGATCACCCTGTCTTCGGAAGTGTATAAATCGCTCGACGATATCGGCCAGTCCGAACCCTATACCGACCAGAACGGCGACGGCATGTATAACGAGGGCGAACCCTATACCGACAGCAATCTCAACGGCCAGTGGGATCCCGACATGGGCCTGGAAGGCATGGGCAACGCCGGCGAAACGGTGGTCTATACCATCCGTTATCCCTGGCAGGTGATGACGCCCTTCCTGCGCGAGATATTGGCTTCCGACGGTGTCGTCAACCTTTCGTCCCGGCTCGTGGTGAAAAACGAGCCCTATGGCAACGGCGTGTAGGAACAGGAATGATTCGGACGTTTCGCAGATTCTGCCAGGACCGGGAAGGCATCGCCGCGCTGGAGTTGGCGATCATTCTGCCCTTCGCCATGACCCTTTTGCTGGGCGTGATGGAGATCGCCGACTTCGTTCTGGCCAACCAGCGCACCGAAAAAATGGCCTATACCGTTGCCGACCTCGTCGCGCAGAATGAGGCCATCACGACCTCGCAACTCAATTCCATTCTGGACGCCAGCGCCGAAATCATGAAACCCTTCCCCTTTGGCGAGCGGGGCCATGTGATTATCACTTCCGTCCACCGCAATGAAGGCGGCGAGCCTTATGTCGCCTGGCAATATGAAGGCGGCGGCACCTTGCATGAAGACGTGGAAAGCCAGTTTGGTACTGGCGTGGGCTTCGACAGTCCCCTTCCCGAAGGCTTTACGCTGAACGAGCGCGAGACCGTCATCATCGCCGAGGTTTTTTACGACTACCCGGCCTTTCTGACCGACATCATGAATTCCGAAAACACGCGATTTTACAAATATGCCTTTTACAAGCCGCGGCTTGGCGCATTGGACAGCGTGCAAACGCAGTAGGAGCACCGGATCATGACCGTCTCGTTCCTTTCCCTCCTCCGCGATAACCGCGGCAGCGCCGCGCCCGTGATCGCCATCACGCTCGGCGCGCTGGTGGCCGCGGCCGGCGCCGCCACCGATTACGCCCGCGCCCAAATGGTGCAAACCAAGCTCGCCGACACGCTTGACGCGGCGGGACTCGCGGCGGGGGCCACGCAAAGCTCGCAAAACGTGCAGGATGTCGCCCAGAACTATTTCAACGTCAACTTCCCCTCCAGCTACATGAATGCCCAGCCCCAGTTGCTGAGCGTGGTGGAAAACGACACGCAAACATCCGTAACCCTGACGGCCAGGGCCACCGTGCCCACGGTTTTCATGAGCATGATGGGCGTCGAAAGCGTGACCGTGGAAGCCCAAACCGAGGTGGAGCGCAAATCCAGCGGGCTGGAGCTGGTGCTGGTGATGGACAACACCGGCTCCATGTCGGGCAGCAAGCTTTCCAGCCTCAAAAACGCCGCCAGCACCCTTGTCAATTTCCTGTTCGGCGACAAGGAAACGCAGGACAATCTGTGGATCGGCCTCGTGCCCTTTTCGCAGGCCGTGAACGTGAGTCCCCTCCACACCGGCTGGCTGAACATGGCCCATTACAACGGGCTGGACTGGGGCCCCACCGAATGGGCCGGGTGCATGGATGCCCGCGCGGGCGGACTGGACGAAACCGACGATCCGCCGGCGGACGGGTGGTTCAACGCCTATTACTGGCCCGACCACAACTATTACAACAACTGGATTTATACGAACTGGTGGGGACAAAAGAGATACTCCCGCAATATCGGGCCCACCCGTGGCCCCAACAAATACTGCCCGCAACCGGTCCAGCGCATGAGCAATGTCAAATCCACCGTGCTGGCCGGCATCGACACCATGGAGGCGCGCGGCAACACCCATATCAATCTGGGCGCGGTCTGGGGCTGGCGCATGCTGAGCCCGCGCTGGCGGGGCCTGTGGGGCGGCACGATGGACGCGAATGATCTGCCGCTTGATTACGGCACGCCCTACATGAGCAAGGCCATCGTGATCCTCTCGGACGGCGCGAACACCATGAGCAATTCGGTGCGCAGCGCCTACGGCTATCTGTGGGAAGGATTACTGGGCACCACCAGCTCCAGTACCGCCAGGAACAAGCTGAACGCCAGGCTGGCCAATATCTGCACGGACATGAAAAGCCGCAACATCCGCGTTTACACCATCCTCTTTCAGGAGGATAACTGGACCGTCGTCGACCTGTTCAGGAACTGCGCGAGCCAACTGGATTTCTATTTCAACTCGCCTTCCTCCGAAGAACTGGAAACCGCCTTCCGCCAGATCGCGGACTCGCTCTCCAACCTGCGGATCAGCAAGTAGGAAGGGCTAGCCTTTTCCAAGAAGAAACGCGCCGAGCCAGCGGGCGAGGAAATACATTCCCCCCATCACGCCCGAAGCCACGCCGACAATCAGCACCCATTGGAGCAACGGGAGCCGTGCCTCCCCCTCGCCTTTCGCCAGGGCATCCTCAATCACGTTGCGCCGCTTTTTCGGGTGGCTTGCCGTGGCGGACTTGGCGGCCAGCCGTTGCGGCTTTTTCGGCGGCGCGGAGGGAATGGCGACAACCGGCGCCTGCCTTTCCGCCTTCTCAATCTCCAGGGGCTTGAACAACGGCAAGGGATCGGCGGCAACAGGGCCGGCGTCCGGCTGAAAAAGGGCCGCGTCCGAGGCCTGCGGCGGGACTTCGGCAACCGGAGCCGCCGCCGCCTCGCGCAAATGCGTGACGGTCTCCTGCGCGCAAGTGCGGCGCGCCTCGGCTTCCGCCCTTATTTTGCCCGCGCGTTCGGCAAAAATCATTGAATTGTCGCTGTGACGTTCCAGGAAAGCGCAAAGCCGCTCAAATCCCTCCCGGAACTCGCGCAAATTCGGGCCATAGGCCGGCTCGCGGAACCGGCTGTCGAGGCGCGCGCGAAAGACCTGGGTGTTCAGGTCGTCGGCAAAGAGAAAGGCGGCCCTGGGCTGGTTGAATTCCACCCTTTGCGTGTCGGTGAAGACCACGACAAGGCCGCAGGGACAAATCTCCGCCGCGCGCGGCTCAAACGCCTGAAGCAATGCGCCAATGGATTCGGTTGCCGGCCTTACGGGATCGACAAGCCGGTAGGCCTGTGTTTGCGGGTTATACTGGCTGACCAGCCCGCCGGCCTCTTCCACGATCTCGCCCTGCTTCAGCACAATGGCCAAAAGCCCCCGGACCGGGTGGGCAAGGATAAAATCCGCCGCGGGCTCCGAAGACCGCGCCTGCGCGTCCCGCGGAAGACCGGGCGCGCAATACAGGCGGTAATCCCGCGGCAGGGCGCGCAGAACATCCAGCACCGCGCGGCGGCTTTTTTGCCGCGCCTCGGATGGCAACCGCGCGGAACTTGTCCGGGAAGAAGGCATGGCCCTGCATCGAATTTTTTAACAATGAAGCCGGTTTATTTCACCAAACCGTCCTGAATTTCAATAACACGCGAGAGAGCGCCCGCCAAAGCAAGATTATGCGTGGCCACCAGAATCGCGGTTTTCTCGCGGCGGCAGATATCCAGCAAAAGGTCAAAAACGCGCTGCGCATTGTTCTGGTCAAGGTTCCCGGTCGGCTCGTCGGCAATCAAAAGCGCAGGCCCGTTCGCCAGCGCGCGCGCAATCGCCACGCGCTGCTGCTCGCCGCCCGAAAGCTCGGCCGGGCGGTGCGCCGCCCGCGGCGAAAGGCCCACGGCTTCGAGCAGTTCATGGGCGCGCTTTTTGGCCCGCCGCTTGCTTTTCCCCGCGATCATCTGCGGCAGAACAACGTTCTCCAGCGCCGAGAATTCCGGCAGCAGATGATGAAACTGATAGATGAACCCGATCCTGTTCCGGCGCAGCCGCGTGCGGGCGCTATCGCCGGCGCGGGCCATGTCCTGCCCCTCAACCGCAATCACGCCCCTGTCGGCCTGATCCAGCAACCCGCACAGATGCAAAAGCGTGGATTTGCCCGAACCCGAAGGGCCAAGCAGCGCCGCCATTTCCCCGCCCGCCAGCAAGAAGCTGACGCCGCGCAGCACCTCCAGCCGCCCCTTGCCCTCGCGGTAGCTTTTGTGAAGATCGTGGACGGAAAGCACCTCACTCATAGCGCAGCGCCTCCACCGGGTCGAGCCGCGCCGCGCGCCACGAAGGATAAAGCGTGGCGGCAAAAGAAAGCCCCAGCGCCATCAGCACAACCTGCGCCACCTCGCCCCAGTCCAGACGGGCGGGAAGCTGCGACAGGAAATAGATTTCCGGCGAGAACAGGTTGGCGCCCGTCAGCCCCTGAAGGAACTGGCGTATTTCCTCAATGTTCAAGCTGAAGGCCACGCCGAGCGCCACGCCGGCCAGCGTGCCGGCCACGCCGATAAACGCGCCGGAAAGGAAGAAGATGCGCATCACCGCGCCGCGCGTGGCGCCCATGCTGCGCAGAATGGCAATGGCGGGGCCCTTGTCCTTCACCATCATGATCATGCCGGAGATGATATTAAACGCCGCCACCACGATCATCAGCGTCAGGATCAGGAACATCACGTTCCGCTCCACGTCCAGCGCGTTCACAAAACTGGCATGCGCCTGCCGCCAGGTCAAAAGCCGCAGGGGCTGGCGGCTGAGCCGGTCCGCCGCGGCCACCACGTCCGCATGCACGCCGCGCAGCGCCTGCGGGCGCGCCACGCGCATTTCCAGCGTCGAAATGCCTTTTCCCATGCCGAAAAAGCCTTGCGCCGCGGAAAGCGGCATGAAGACAAAGCCGTTGTCGAACTCGTATATTCCCACATTATAAACGGCGGCCACGGTAAAGGCCTGCACACGCGGAATGGTGCCAAAGGCGGTTTGCATGCCGCGCGGACTGGTCAGGGTGATTTTTCCGCCGACCTTCAAATTCAACCGCTCGGCCATGCGCAGGCCAATCGCCACGCCCCGGCCCCCGTAATCATCCAGCGAGCCAAGAACCACCTTTGTGCTGAGAACCGACCGGTCTTTCAGGTCCGCCGGAGCCATGCCGCGCACCATCGCCCCGCCCACGCCCTGCGGACCGGAGACAAGCACCTGTCCCTCCACAAGGGGCGTAACGCGGACGACACCGGGGATGTTTTTCAGCGCGTCTTCCAGCCCGGCGTAGTGGGTGATCGATCCCTTCTGCGCGTAAAGATTGAGATGCCCGTTCAGGCCAAGGATGCGCGAAAAAAGCTCGGCCCGGAAACCGTTCATCACCGCCATCACGATAATCAGCGTGGCCACGCCCAGGGCAATGCCCAGCAGCGAAAACCAGCTGATGACCGAAATAAACCCCTCCCGCCTGCGGCTGCGCAGGTAACGGGACGCCACCATGATTTCGAAGGGAGAGAACATATTACCTGGCCCGGTGAAACCCCTATCATCCCTCCCGCCGGGAGGGGCCGAGGGAGGGATCTTATGAAAGGGTCGAGAGGGTCATGAGGGTCAACAGGGTCTTAGGTTCAATGGACAATTAAACTCAAGCCATTGAAAAGATTAAATGAACATTCCGGGAAAGGTTGCGCAGCAACCGCGACCCGGAATCCAATTTGTTCCTGAAAACAAATGGGATTCCCGCTTTCGCGGGAATGTTCGTGTTGGTAATTGTCCGTTGAACCTAGACCCTTTATGACCCTTTCGCCCCTTGTGACCCCTTTGTTGTCCCTCCCCTTAATCCCCTCCCGGCGGGAGGGGAAATGTTATTTATCCCGCCAGCTTCCGCAACGCGGATTCAATGGAGATTTCCTCGCGCGCGCCGGTCTTGCGGCATTTGACTTCCACCAACCCTTTTTCCAGCCCGCGCCCGCCGACAAGCTGCCAGGGCAGGCCGATCAGGTCCATATCGGCGAACTTGGCGCCGGGGCGTTCGTCGCGGTCGTCCAGCAACACCTCCACGCCCGCGTTTTGCAGCTTGCCGTAAATATCTTCCACCACCCCTGTGGCATGGGCGTCATTCGCTTTCAGGTTCAACAAGCCCACCTTGAAAGGCGCGACCGGCTCAGGCCACACGATGCCGTTCCCGTCATGGCCGGCTTCGATAATCGCGCCCACAAGACGCGACACGCCAATGCCGTAGGAACCCATCTCCAGCGTTGTTTCCGCTCCATCGGGCCCCTTGACCTTCGCGCCCAGGGGTTCGGAGTATTTGGCGCCGAAATAGAAAATATGCCCCACCTCAATGCCGCGGGCCCTGACCACCTGCTCTTCGGGAATGCCCGCCTTGCCGGGCACATGCTTTTCATCCGTCGCGGCATAGAGCGCGGTGTATTTGCCGAAAAAGGAAGAAAGCTCCTCATCCGAAGTAATTCTTTCGCCCAGGGGATCCGCCTGCATCCAGTCGGGATGGCAGAAGGCGGCGCTTTCGCCCGTATCGGCGAGAATGACGAATTCATGGCTCAGGTCGCCGCCAATGGCGCCGCTGTCGGCCCGCATGGGAATGGCCTTCAGCCCCATGCGCGCGAAGGTGCGCAGATAGGCAAGGAACATCTTGCGGTAGGAGCGCTTGGCGCCTTCAAAATCCAGATCAAAGGAATAGGCGTCTTTCATCAGGAATTCGCGGCCGCGCATCACGCCGAAACGCGGACGGATTTCGTCGCGGAATTTCCACTGAATGTGGTACAGATTGCGCGGCAGATCGCGGTAGGTCCTGATTTCACGGCGGAAGAGGTCGGTAATCATCTCTTCATTGGTCGGGCCGTAGAGCATCTCGCGGTCATGCCGGTCGGTGATGCGCAGCATTTCCTTGCCATAGGCCTCGTAGCGCCCGCTCTGCCGCCACAAATCGGCCGGCTGAAGGGTGGGCATCAGCACCTCGATGGCGCCGGCCGCGTTCTGCTCCTCGCGCACGATGTTCTCGATCTTGCGCAGCACGCGCAGGCCCAAGGGCAGCCAGGCATAAATTCCGGCGCTGGTCTGGCGGATCAGTCCCGCGCGCAGCATCAGGCGGTGTGAGGCAATCTGGGCCTCCGCCGGGGTTTCCTTCAATGTCGGGACAAAATATTGCGAAAGGCGCATGGCGTTCGGTTCCAAAAAAAGAAACCCTCTCCGCCGCCGTATTCGCGGGGACGCGGGGAGACCGTATTTGACCGGGGAGGCACTTTAGCGGCTTTCATGGCGCTTGCAAAGCGCCGCAAGCCCGGCCTCCGACGCGGGGGAAAGCGGCTTCCCGTTCAGAAAAGCCCGCCCCTTTTCCAGCGTGACGTAGCCGATTTCCGTTTCGGCCTCGGCCAGGGGCACGCTGCCGTTGCCGGTATTCACCACAGGCAGGTCGAGACCGAAGACCTTCGCCGTCTGGTTGGTAAGCTTGATGACAATCCGGCGTTTCAAATCCTCATTGACCGGCGAGGCGTTGAGATCGGGCGGCACAACGGCATCGCCGCTTGCATCCACGCCGGGCCGATAGGCCACATCGGCATCGGGCACATGGCGCATGACATATTCGCACGCCGCATGATCCACGCGGATTTCGGCGGCGAATGCCGGAAATGGCGGCAACAGCAGCAATACAACCAACCAGGAAAAAACTGGATTGCCGCGCGCGCTTCGCGCGCTCGCAATGACGCCTTGCACATGACAAGACGTCATTGCGAGGAGGCCGCAAGGCCGACGAAGCAATCCAATTCCATTCATATATACCGGAACCCCTTCTTGCGCGCGGCCAGATGCGGGAGATCATAATCTTTTCTGATACGGCGGTGAACCGGACAGTTGGGATGATGCGCGCCGGGCAGATAGGCGATGCTCATCAAAAACTCGTTCACGATCTCGCCGCCCATGAAAACAAAATGTTGCTTGAACAGCTTTACCCATTCGCCATGGGTCCGCGGGTGATGACGCGCGATGAATGTGGCAAAGCTTCCATATTCCTTGCGCAGCTTTCGCACCCGTTTGGCGTTTTCGATCACGGCCTCAATCTTGCGCCGGTTGCGGATGATGCTTTCATCCGCCATCAGCCGCCGGATGTCCAGCGCCTTATAGACCGCCACGCGGCTGACCCTGAAGCCGTGAAAGGCCTTCATCAACCCCTTGCGCTTTTTCAGCACAATTTCCCAGGAGAGTCCGGCCTGGAATATTTCAAGGCACAGACGCTCGAACAGCGCCGCTTCGCTTTTCAGCGGGAAGCCGTATTCATCGTCGTGATAGGGGCCATGAACGGGATGGTTCTTCGCGGCCTTGCAGTACCAGCTCATACCCGCACCACATGCACGTCGGTGACGGGTTTTTTGCCGTAGAGCGCGTTCAGCGTGCGGCGCGTCATCATGCGGGCCACATGCCGCACGGCCACATCGTCCAGCCTTTGCGATTTCGGCATTCCGTCAAACGCCTTTTGCACGGCGCGGCTCACGGCCTCCACCGCGTCTTCCCCTTCTTCGCCGCCGGAAAAGCCGATCAGGCTGATCTTGGGATCAACCAGCATCTGCCCTTTTTCGTTCAGAACAAGACTGACCATCGCCGCTCCCGTGCCCATCATTTTCCGGCGGGCGTGAAGCGCTTCGGCATCCAGCGGACGCAGCTTTTCGCCCGCCACCGCCCAGCGGCCCGTCTGAACCTCGCCAACCTTTTCAGGCGCGCCGGGGCCAAGATAGATCACGTCGCCGTTGGCGGGGATAATCGTGCGCGGCACCTGGCAGCCTGCCGCGATGCGGGCATTCTCGGCTTGATGCCGCGCCTCGCCATGCACGGGAACAGCCAGTTGGGGGCGCAACATCTGATACATGCGGGCCAGCTCGTCCTGACAGGGATGGCCGGACACATGGATGGGCTCATCATCGGCCGTGACGACCCGCAGGCCCCGCCGTATCAGCGCGTTTTGCACCGAGGCAACGGCCTTCTCATTGCCCGGAATCTCGCGCGAGGAAAAAAGAACCGTATCCCCCGCTTCCAGCGTCAGTTCGGGATGATCGCCATCGGCAAGCCGGGCAAGGGCCGAGCGTTTTTCGCCCTGGCTGCCGGTGCAGATATAAACCGCCTTGTCGCGCGGTAAAAACCCGGCCTCGTGCGGCTCAAGGAACATGACGTCTTCGGCGATATAACCGGTGTCGCGTCCCACCGCCTCGATCCGCCAGAGCGAACGGCCCACCAGCGCCGTCTCGCGCCCATGCGCCCTGGCCGCCGCGTGAATCGACAACAGCCGCGCCACGTTGCTGGCAAAGCAGGTCACGATGATGCGTTGGTCGAAATGGCCGAAAACACGAATTAAATTTTCGCGCACTTCTTTCTCGGAGCCCGAATGGCCCGGCTCCAGCGCGTTGGTTGAATCCACAACCGCCGCCATCACTCCTTCGGCGCCAAGGGCGGTCAGCGCGGCCTCGTCGGCGGGCGGGCCGAGCATGGGCGTGGGGTCCAGCTTCCAGTCGCCCGTATGCAAAACCGTGCCGTGCCGCGTCTTGATGGATATGCAACAGGATTCCGGAATGGAATGGGTGATATGAATCCATTCGATCCCGAACGGGCCGATCTTGCGCCGCCCGCCGGGGCGCACGTCAATAATGCGCACATCGCGCGGCGCATCGCGCCCCACCAGCTTGGCGCGCAGCAGCCCCGCCGTGAAAGGCGTTGCGTAAACGGGGCATTGCAGCATGGGCCACAGATACTCGATGGCGCCCAGATGGTCCTCGTGCCCATGCGTCAGCACGATGCCGATCAGGTCATCGCGGCGTTCGGCGATAAAGCCGGGATCGGCCATGATGACATCAATGCCGGGCAGGGCATCGTCGCCGAAGGTCACGCCCAGATCGACCATCAGCCATTTGCCGTCGCAGCCGTAAAGGCTGAGATTCATGCCGATCTCGCCCGCCCCGCCCAGCGGCACGAAATACACCCCGTCCTTGCCGGGGAGGTTGCCCGCCGCGCCGTTTTTCATGCCGCTTTGGCCTTTTTTTGGCTGCGGGCATGGATCAGGCGCAGTCCCGTGAGCGTCAGGTCGGGATCGGTCGCTTCAATGATGCGCGTTCCCGCCTGAAACAGCGGCGAGAGGCCGCCGGTGGCCACCACTTTCATCCTTTCGGGCGCGATGCGGGCATATTCGTCACGAATACGGGCGACCAGCCCCTCAATCAGCCCGATATAACCGAAATAAATGCCCGACTGCATGGCCTGGGTGGTATTGCCGCCAATCACATGGGCGGGCCGGTCCACGTTCACGCGCGGCAGCTTGGCGGCGGCGCGGTGCAACGCCTCCAGCGACAGGCTGATGCCGGGAGCGATCACGCCGCCGCGATAGCCCGCCTCGTCCACCACGTCGAACGTGGTGGCGGTGCCGAAATCAACGATAATCAGCGGCGCGCCGTATGCGTGCCGCGCCGCGATGGCGTTCACCAGCCGGTCGGCTCCCACTTCATGTGGGCGGGGAAGAAGAATCTTGATGCCAGGATCCGCCATGTCCGGACCGGCGATCAGCGGCTCGCAGCCGAAATCCTGGCGGCAGAGGATCTTCAGGGTGAAGTCCAGATCCGGCGCCACGCTGGCGATGATGGCGCTTGAAATATCCCCGGCCTCCAGCCCTTCCTTTCGCAGGCAATGGGCAAGGAACATGGAAAATTCATCGCGCGTGCGCCGCGCGTCGGTCGCGGTGCGCCACGCGCCCATGAGCATCTCGCCGCTGAAAACGGCGAAGACGATGTTGGTGTTTCCGGCGTCGATGGCGAGAAGCATAAGCTTATTTAAGCCTTTTTCGCCGCCGCACCAACGTCTTTTTCGGATGCGGGAAAATGGGCCTCGCCCGCCCGCAATCGCTCCACGGCGCCATCCGGCTTTTTCAGAATCATGGCCCCGTCGTCAAGGCCAAGACCGGTAAACAGGCCTTCGATGTCGCGGCCGCCAAAGCTCAACCTGACCGGCTTTCCCAATCCTTCGGCCAGCGCCAGCCAGCGCTCGCGTATATCCGCGAATCCGCGTTCGCCGAACAATTCGTCCATCTCCAGAAAGTTGCGGAGGACGCCGTTCAGAACGTCTTCGGGAGAGGCTTCCGCCCCCTCGGCGGCAAGGCTGGTGGCGGGAAAATCCGGAATTTGCGGATGGCTTTTGCAATTCACGCCAAAGCCGATGATCAACTCTTCCCCTCCTGGCCCCTGCGCGATTTCCAGCAATACGCCGGCGATTTTTTTGCCGTCCACCCGCACGTCGTTCGGCCATTTCAGGCGTGGCGGATTTTTGTAGGTGAGAAATTTCGTCAGCGCCTCGCCAATCGCGGCCGCCATCACAAAACCGTAAAGCGCCCGCTGCGCAACATCGCCCTTCGCCGTCACGATCAGGCTTGCGAACAGATTGCCCTTCTCCGACGCCCATGCGCGGCCATGGCGTCCGCGTCCGCCTGTCTGACGCGCGGCCGTCACAAGGACATAGGGCCTTGCGCCTTCGCGGACCAGCCTTGCGGCTTCGTCGTTGGTGCTGGCGACTTCCCCGAATTCTTCATGCCGGAAGCCGGACGGAAGCTTCATGCCGCGCCCGCAAGCGTGGCGGTGGCGGCGCGAACGGCATTCGCCGCCAAATCAGGCTGCAAGGCGAAGCCAAGGATCAGGACCGCGGTTGACGCCAGCACCAGCCCCGTGCCCCAGCCGGGGACAGGATCGAACGCCGCGCCCCGCGGCGCGTCGAAATACATCAGCTTGATGACGCGCAGGTAATAAAAGGCTCCCACCACGCTCAGCAGCACGCCCGCGACGGCCAGCGGCAGCAACCCCGCCTGCAACGCCGCCATGAACACATAGAACTTGCCGAAAAATCCCGCCAGAGGCGGCACGCCCGCCATGGAGAACATGAACAGCGCCATGGCCGCCGCAAGCGCCGGACGGGTCTTGGACAGGCCCGCGAAATCGGAAAGCTGTTCCAGCGCCACGCCGTTTTTCCGCGCGCAAAGGATGACGGCGAAGGCCCCCAGGGTCATCGGCAGATAGATGACCAGATAAAGCAACGTGGCCTGCAAGCCCTCGGCCCCTCCCGCGGCAAGCCCGATCAGCGCATAGCCGATATGGCCGATGGCGCTGTAGGCCATCAGGCGCTTGATATGGCCCTGCGCCATGGCGGCGAACGCGCCCCAGGCCATCGAGGCCAGCGCCAGCACCATCAATATGGGCTGCGCCTGCGCGGCCAGGGCTCCAAACGGCTCGTACAAAACCTTTGCCAGCAGGGCGACGGCCGCCAGCTTCGGCGCGGAGGCGAAGAAAGCCGCCACGGGCGTCGGCGCGCCTTCATACACGTCGGGCGCCCACATATGGAAGGGCGCGGCCGCCAGCTTGAAGGCGAAACCCGCCAGAATGAACACCATGCCCAGCACCAGCCCCACCGGCGCGTCACCGCTCGCCAGCACCGTTTGCAGCTTGGCGAAAACCACGCTGCCCGTTGCGCCATATACGAGCGATATGCCATAAAGCAGCAACCCGGACGCCAATGCGCCCAGCACAAAATACTTCAGCCCCGCCTCGCTGGAGCGGGTGTCGTTGCGCAAGAAGGCCGCCAGCACATAGAGCGACAGGCTTTGCAGTTCCAGCGCCACGTAAAGCCCAAGAAAGCTGCGGGCCGAGACCATCAGCATCATGCCAAGCGTGGCAAACAGCACCAGAACGGGGAACTCGAACCGCGCCGCCTCCGGCTTTTTCAAAAAATCATGGCTCAGCACCAGCGAAACCAGCGCCGCGGGCAGGAGCAGCATCTTGACAAACTGGCTGAATCCATCGGTTCCCACATGGCCGCCGGGCAGTTCCCCCGTGACGCCCGTGACAGGACAGACCACCAGGCCAAAGGCCACGGCCAGTGAAACTCCGGCCAGCACGTTCACGGCGCGCGCCATGCCGGCCCCGCCAAAAGTGCCGGCGACAAGCAGCAGCATCCCGGCGCAGGCCAGGAATATTTCGGGAGCAAGGGGAAGAAGATCGCTCAAGTTCATGGCGCGCCTCCTCCCGTCAGCCGGTTCAATGCAAAGGGCGGCGGGACGTCCGGCGCGGGATTGGCGCGGGCCTTGGCCGTTTCGGCAATGTCCCGCATGGTGGGCGCAATGCTATCCTTGAACAGGGAAGGCTGAACGCCCATCACCAGAACCAGAACGGCCAGCGGCGCAAGAGTGGCGTATTCCTTGAAGGTCAGGTCTTTCATCGCCGCCACGCCGGGCTTGTCCAGCCTGCCGAAGAACACCCTGCGGTAAAGCCACAGCATATAGGCCGCCCCCAGTATCACGCCAAGACCGGCAACCGCCGCCATCCATGTGCTGACAAGAAAGGCCCCCTGCATCGCAAGAAATTCGCCCACAAAGCCGCTGGTGCCCGGCAGGCCCACCGCGCCCAGGGTGAAGATCATGGCCAGGAAGGCGTAATGCGGCATGTTGCTGGCAAGGCCGCCATAGCGCGCGATCTCGCGGCTGTGCAGGCGGTCATAGATCACGCCCACGCACAGGAACAGGGCGGAGGAAACAAGCGCGTGCGACAACATCACCATCACCGCGCCCTCCAGCCCCTGCGGCGTGCGGCTGAAGGCGCCCATGGTCACGAAGCCCATATGCGCGACGGATGAATAGGCAATCAGCCGCTTCATGTCGGTTTGCACGAGAGCGGTAAGCGACGTGGCCACAATGGCGATGCCGCTCAGGACAAACATCAGGTCGGTAAAGGCGGCGGACGCGGCCGGCAGCATTTGCAGCGACACGCGGATAAAGCCATAGCCGCCCATCTTCAGCAGAATGCCGGCAAGGATCACCGAGCCCGCCGTCGGCGCCTCCACATGCGCGTAGGGCAGCCAGGTATGCACCGGCCACATGGGGGTTTTCACGGCGAAAGAGGCCAGGAAGGCCAGCCACAACCCGATCTGCCAACTCACCGGGAAATCGGCGCGCATCAGCGCCGTCATGTCGGTGGTGCCGGCATGGAGGCACATCGCCACCACCGCCAGAAGCATCAAAACCGATCCCAGCAGCGTGTAAAGGAAGAATTTATAGGCCGCATGAACGCGCCCCGGCCCGCCCCATACGCCGATGATGAGGAACATGGGCAGCAGCACGCCCTCGAAAAACACGTAGAACAGGACGAAATCCAGCGCCGTGAAGGTGCCGATCATCATGGTTTCCAGCACCAGAAAGGCGATCATGAAGGAACGCGCCCGCTCCTTCACGCCGTCCCAGCAGGCCAGGATGCAAACGGGCGTCAGGAAGGCCGAGGCCACCACCAGCCACAGCGACAGGCCGTCGATGCCCTTTTTGTAAAAAAGCTCCACGCCGCCGAAGCTCATCCATTTCGCTTCTTCCACGAACTGAAAGCCGCCATGGGGATCGAACCGCGCCACCATCCAGGCCGCCAACCCCAGCGCCAGCATGCTGGTCCAGAAGGCAATCTGCTTGGCGACGCCGTCACTTGCTTTTTGCAACAGCAAAATCAGCACCACGCCCGCCAACGGCAAAAAGGTGAGGATGGACAGCAAAGGCAGGGAAGATATGTCGACCATCACCACCTCCCCCACCACAGCAGCAGGACCACAAGCCCGATCACCACCGCGAAGGCGTAGTGATATATATAGCCGGTTTGCAGCGCCGCCACGCGCCGCGCCACGGCTTTTGAGATCATCGAGAAGCCGTCGGGGCCGTAGGCATCGATGGCGCGGTTGTCGCCCAGATCATAGGTCATGCGGCCCAGCGCCCGCGCGCCGCGCACGAAGATGAAATTGTAGATTTCATCGAAATAGTATTTGTGGAACACAAGGCGGTAGACGGGACCGAGCGCCGCGGCGATTTTGCCTGGCATGGCCGTCCATTTGCCATAGAACAGCACGGCAAGGATCAGGCCCGAAAGCGCGGCCGCGAGCGGCAGCAGCCGGACCCACAAGGGCAGCCCGTGCGCGTCATGGCCATGCAAGACGGTGATCGCGCCGCGCCAGAATTCGCTCAGGTTCTCCGGTCCCGTGAACCATTTCAGCGGCATGATGCCCGCCAAAATCGCCCCGGCGGCCAGAACATAAAGCGGCAGCAGCATGACGGGCGGGGATTCATGCGCGTGGTCATAGGCATGAGGATCGCCCCGGAACGGGCCATGGAAGGTCATCATGATCAGCCGCCAGGAATAAAAGGCGGTCATGAAGGCGGCGGCGATGCCAAGCCAGAAGGCCATCAGCCCGGCCGTGGTCCCCGATGCGTAAGTGGCTTCCAGAATGGCGTCCTTCGAATAGAAACCGGCAAAGCCGAAAAAGCCCGGAATGCCGATGCCCGCCAAAGCCAGCGAGCCGATCCACATCAGCATATAGGTTTTCGGCGCCGCCTGCCGGACGCCGCCCATCTTGCGCATGTCCTGCTCGCCGGAAAGCGCGTGGATCACCGAGCCCGCGCCAAGGAACAGCAGCGCCTTGAAAAAGGCATGCGTCATCAGATGGAAGATCGAGGCGGAATAGGCCGACACCCCCGCCGCGAAGAACATATAGCCAAGCTGGCTCATGGTTGAATAGGCGATCACGCGCTTGATGTCGAATTGCGTGAGGCCGATGGTGGCGGCGATAAAGGCCGTGGCCGCGCCGGTAATCGTCACGAGGCTCAACGCGAACGGCGCATGCTCGAACAAGGGCGAAAGCCGCGCCAGCATGAACACGCCCGCCGTCACCATGGTCGCGGCGTGGATCAGGGCCGAGACCGGCGTGGGCCCCTCCATGGCGTCGGGCAACCAGGTGTGCAGGAAAAGCTGGGCCGATTTGCCCATCGCCCCCACGAACAGCAGGAGCGCCAGCGTATCAAGGGCCGGCAGGCTCATGCCGAGGAACGGCATGGTCAGGGTGGAAAGGCTGGGAATAACGGCAAAAAGCGGCCCGAATTCCACCGTGCCAAACACGGCGAAACAGCCAAAGATGCCAAGGATAAAGCCGAAATCCCCCACCCGGTTCACCAGAAACGCCTTGATCGAGGCGCTGTTGGCGCTTTCCTTCCCGAACCAGAAGCCGATCAAAAGGTAGGAGCACAGCCCCACCCCTTCCCAGCCGAAGAACATCTGCACCAGATTGTCCGCCGTCACCAGCATCAGCATGCAGAAGGTGAAGAGACTGAGATAGGCCATGAAACGGGGAATGGACTTGTCGTGGCTCATGTAGCCAATCGAATAAACATGCACACAGGCCGACACCACCGCCACCACGGCCACCATCACGGCCGACAGCGTGTCCCATTTCACGGCCCAGTCCGCCCTCAACGTGCCGCTGTCGATCCAGCGGGCAAGGGTTTCCACCCCGGCATGGCCCAGCACCGCCACGTCATAGAATTTCCAGCAGGCCACGGCGGCCAGAAACAGCATCAGCCCGCAGGTGACGTATTGCGACGCGCGGTCGCCCATGCGGCGGCCGAACAGGCCCGCGGCGGCGGCTCCCAAAAGCGGGGCGAACAGGCTGGCGGTGGCGATGGAGATCAAGGAATCAGCCTTTCATCATGTTGATGTCATCCACCGCGATGCTGCCGCGATTGCGGAAATAGACGACAAGGATCGCAAGGCCAATCGCCGCTTCGGCCGCGGCGACGGTCAGGACAAAAAGCGTGAAAACCTGCCCGGTCAGATCGGCAAGCTGGGCCGAGAACGCCACGAAGTTGATATTGACGGCCAGCAGCAGAAGCTCGACCGACATCAGGATGACGATCACGTTCTTGCGGTTCAGGAAGATGCCGAACACGCCAATGGCAAACACGATGGCCGCCACGCAAAGAAAGTGATGAATGGTTATGTGCGTTAAAGCGTCCATCAGCATTCCACACCTGTTCCGGTTTTCACCTGCCTGACGGCCACGCAATCCGACGGCTTGCGGCTGATCTGCCGGCCGATGTCCTGCGACTTGCGGCCGCGCCGCCCGCGAAGCGCCAGCGTGATGGCCCCGATCATCGCCACCAGCAGCACAAGCCCCGCCACCTGGAAGGCATAGATATAATCGGTGTACAGCACCCGTCCCAGCGCCTCGGTATTGGTCAGCGGCTTCGGCCCGTTCCGGGGTTGCTGAATGGCCTGCCGCTCGCCTTCGGGCGTGGTGACATAGGCTTTCAGCGCATTTTCGCGCGGCGCGGGCGACAGGATATTCGCTTGCGCGCCGGGAAGGCTCTGCCAGCTTGCCGCCGTCATCACAAGCTGCGCCACCAGCACGGCGCCCACCAAGAGGCCCACGGGCCAGACCTTCCACGCGCCGCGGCGAAGCTCAAGAAAGTCGATATCCAGCATCATCACCACGAAGAGGAACAGGACCGCCACCGCCCCGACATAGACAATCATCAGGATAAAGGCCGGGAACTCCGCTCCCAACATCAGGAAAAGTCCCGCCGCGTTGAAAAAGGCGAGGATGAGAAACAGCACCGAATGCACCGGGTTGCGCGCCACGACCACCATCAGCGAAGCCAGCACCAGGACGCCGGCGAAGCAATAAAACAGGGCGGGCGGAACAAGATCGACGACGTTCATGGCCGCACCCCCCCGCCTTCATGCACGGTGCAATGCCGCGGATTGTTGCGGCAGCCTTTTTCCAGTCCCGCCGCCACCGGCCATCGCGTCTCAGCACAGGCGCAGGCTGATAAGGAAATCGCTATTAGCGTAACCGTGAAAAACACCAACGGCCTTGCAGGCTTGCGCGCCTTTTTTCCCGTCACCCCCGCGAAGGCGGGGGTCCACGCTTTGAATCTATGGACTTTAAAGCGTGGATGCCCACCTGCGCGGGCATGACGTGTTTGCTTGATGGTCTCTTTCAGAAACATTCGGTTACCTGTATTTCGCATCCTGGGCGAGGTTGGCGGCGATTTCCGCTTCCCACCGGTCGCCATTGGCCAGAAGTTTTTCCTTGTTGTAGATCAGCTCCTCGCGCGTCAGCATCGAATATTCAAAATTCGGCCCCTCCACGATGGCGTCCACCGGGCAGGCCTCCTGACACAGACCGCAGTAGATACATTTCAGCATGTCAAGATCATAGCGCGTGGTGCGGCGGCTGCCGTCGGCGCGCTCCTCCGCCTCAATGGTGATGGCCTGCGCCGGACAGATGGCCTCGCACAGCTTGCAGGCGATGCAGCGCTCTTCCCCGTTGGGATAGCGGCGCAGCGCGTGCTCGCCCTTGAAGCGCGGCGAGAGCGGGCCTTTTTCATAGGGATAATTGATCGTCACGCGCCGCCGGAACATGTAGGACAAGGCAAGCAGCATGCCCTTGATGATGTCGACCAACAGGAAACGGCGAAAGGTCCCCGGCATCAGGCCCCCCCCGGAAACTTGCCGCTGTAAACCAGCCAGCCCGCCACGCTCACGATGTAGACCAGCGAGAAAGGCAGGAAAACCTTCCAGCCCAGATGCATAAGCTGGTCGTAGCGGTAGCGCGGCAACGCGGCCCGCACCCAAAGGAACAGGAACAGGCAGAAGGCAATCTTGCCCGCAAACCAGATGATGCCCGGAACGGCGTTCAGCGGCGCGATATCCAGGGGCGGCAGCCAGCCGCCAAGGAACAGGATGGAAAGCAGCGCGCCCATCAGGATCATGTTGGCGTATTCGCCAAGAAAGAACAGGGCAAAGGCCATGGACGAATATTCAACATTGAACCCGCCCACCAGTTCGGATTCCCCTTCGGGAAGATCGAAGGGATTGCGGTTCATTTCGGCCAGGACCGAAATGAAAAACACCACCGCCATGGGAAAAAGCGGCACGACAAACCACATATCCGCCTGCGCCCGGACGATCTGTGACAGGTTCAGCGAGCCCGCCAGAAGCAAAACGGTTATGATCACAAGGCCTGCGGAAACCTCGTACGAGACCATCTGCGCGGCGGAACGCAAGCCGCCCAGGAACGCCCATTTCGAGTTCGACGCCCAGCCGGCCATGATGATGCCGTAGACCGAAAGCGAGGATATGGCGAAAAGATACAGAACGCCCACATTCACATCGGCCAGAACCAACCTGTCCTGAAAGGGAATCACCGCCCAGGCCACAAGACTGAGAAAGAAGCTGACCAGCGGCGCCAGCAGAAAGATCACCTTGTTCGCACCGGTGGGCAAGATGGTTTCCTTGCCCATCAGCTTCAGCGCGTCGGCGAAAGGCTGCAACAGGCCGAACGGCCCCACCACGTTCGGCCCCTTGCGAAGCTGCATGGCGGCCAGAACCTTGCGCTCGGCATAGATCAGATAGGCCACGCCCATCAAGACCGGCACGAGAATGAAAAAGATGCACGCCACCATCCATATCAGCGCGCCGATGGGTGTCTGGATGAAGGCGTTAAAGGCGGCAAGGAGTTCGGTCACGCCGCGCCTCCATGCAGTCCATCCGTCACGACGCGGCTTTTCCGACTTCCGGCTTCTGGCCTCTGATTTCTGACTCTCATTCCGCCGCCTCCCTTGCCGGGGCATTGAAGGCGGCCACGCATTCGGCCATCGTCACCGAGGCGCGGCTGATGACATCCGTTTGATGGAAATTGCGAACGGGCAGGGTGAAGGGCACGGGATCCACCACCCCGTCGCGGCCAAACGCGGCCCAGGAAGCCACGGGCTTTTCATCCAGCCGCGCGAAATGCGGCACCATTTGCGTCAGCATCTTGCGAAGCTGGGCATGGCTGTCGAAAGCCAGCTTGCGGCCCACGCTTTCGGACAGCGCCCGCAGGATCTTCCAGTCTTCCCGCGCCTGGCCGGGCGGAAACACGGCGCGGCGCGCGGCCTGCACGCGGCCTTCGGTGTTCACATAAAGCGCGTTTTTCTCGGTATAGGCGGCACCGGGCAAAATCACATCGGCACGCTCGGCTCCCTTGTCGCCATGATGCCCCTGATAAACCACGAAGGCGCGGCCAAGGCGCCCTGTATCAATCTCGTCCGCGCCCAGCAGATAAACAAGGCCGGTCTGCCCGGATTCCGCCGCCTTGTAGATATCGGCAAGCCCCTTGCCGCCCGCCGGAACAAAGCCAAGATCCAGCGCGCCGGCGCGGCCCGCCGCAAGCTGAAGCACGTTGAATCCGTTCCATCCTTCGCGGACCAGCCCAAGGCTTTCGGCGAACTGGCGCATGCGGAAATGGATGGACGCGCCGTCCTTGCGCGCCAGCGCGCCCGCGCCGAGGATCATCATGGGGTTTTTCGCGCCGCGCAGCAACGCCGCGAAAGGGTTGCGGCCCTGCATGATGTCTTCCAGCGCGCGGGGACCCGCGCCGAGATGCTGAACGGGATAAGTCAGGTCAACCTTTTCCCCAACAAGCCCGATTTTCACGCCGCCCGCGCGCCAACGCTTGCGGATGCGGGCGTTGACCAGCGGCGCTTCATGGCGCGGATTGGTCCCCACCAGCAGGATCACGTCGGCCTGCCCGATGCCCGCGATGCCGCTGTTGAACAGATAGCCCGCGCGGACGCTCGCGTCATATTGCGCGCCGTCCTGCCGGCATTCGGTCCAGGGCGAGCCCAGCGACTGCATCAGGACCTTGAGGGCAAACACCTCTTCCACCGCGCACAGATCGCCCGCAATCGCCGCCAGCGCGGCGCCGGGCAGGCCCTGCATCTGCCGGGTGACGGCGGAAAGCGCTTCAGGCCACGCGCAGGGAACCAGCCGCCCCTCGGCATTGCGCCGGTAGGGCTGGTCGAGCCGCTGGCGGCGCAGGCCATCGCAGGCGAAGCGTGTCTTGTCGCTGATCCATTCCTCGTTCACCTCTTCGTGCAGGCGGGGAAGCACGCGCAACACCTCCTGTCCGCGCGCATCCACGCGGATATTGCTGCCCACCGCGTCCATCACGTCGATGGTCTCGGTTTTGACAAGCTCCCACGGCCGGGCGCGGAAAGCGTAAGGACGGCTGGTAAGCGCCCCCACCGGGCAGACATCAATCAGGTTGCCGGAAAGCTCGCTTGTCACGGCGCGGCTGATATAGGTGCCGATTTCCATGTTTTCGCCGCGGCCGAACGCGCCCAGTTCCGACGCGCCCGCAATTTCATCGGCGAAGCGGATGCAGCGCGTGCACTGGATGCAGCGCGTCATGACGGTTTTGATCAGCGGGCCAAGGTCCTTGTCCTTTACCGCGCGCTTGTCCTCTTCGTAGCGACCGCGGTCGAAGCCATAGGCCATCGCCTGATCCTGCAAATCGCACTCGCCGCCCTGGTCGCAAATGGGGCAATCCAGCGGATGGTTAATGAGCAGCATCTCCATCACGCCCCGGCGCGACTTTTGCACCGACGGCGTGTCGGTGCGCACCACCATGCCCTCGGCCGCCGGCAGGGCGCAACTGGCCATGGGCTTGGGCGATTTTTCGATCTCCACCAGGCACATGCGGCAATTGCCCGCCACGCTCAGCCTGTCATGATAGCAAAAGCGCGGGATTTCAATGCCCAACTGCTCGCAGGCCTGCAACACGCTGGCGCCGGGCGCGACGTCAACCTCGATGCCATTGATCTTTAGCTTGGGCATGTCAGTTATGCCTTTCCTGCACGACTTCATTTTTTTCGGCAATAATCCTGCGAAAATCATCGGACAGACCGCCCCAGGCCACAACGTCCACGGACACGGGAAGATAGGAGGCGCGGAAAATGTCCTTCAACTCCTGTGTGCTGTGCGGAAGCGCCTTTTCGTCGTTCATGATGCACAGGTCGAGATCGGAAAACTTGTGGGACGTTCCCCTTACGCGGGAACCATAGGCAACCACCTCCTGTCCTTCCGCGAACACGTCCAGTATCTTGCGCACCAGCGCCAGGTCTTTTTCCGGAAGGTCAATCATTCCGCGCTATCCTTTGCCGCAGTTGACCAAGCATTTTCCCGCATTCTTCCGCAAACAGGGGGATCATGGCATAGACTTCTTCCGCTATTTTCCGGTCATAAGCATGGCTTGTCTTGTTTCGCGCCTCCCGAAAATCCAGCCAAAGCTTCACCTCGGCGACAAGCCCCGCGGCCGCGCTTTTCCGGATGATCTCCGCGTAAGGAAAAGCATGGGCCTGCTCCGCGTCCATGAGCGGCTGGAGAGCGAGATAGCGGCGCATGGTTCTCACCGCCATTTCATAACAATATTCGAATCGCTGGATGCATCCATCGCGGGACGACAGAAGATGGGGGTTATCCCGGTACTCCCGAAGCGCCTGTTCCAGCGTTTCGAGGGCTTGCGAAAGAAAATCCGGATTAGGGTTCATGCCGCCCTCTTCCGGTATTGCAGGATGCGTTCTTCCAGAACCGGGCGGAAATGGCGGATGAGGCCCTGCACCGGCCAGGCCGCCGCCTCGCCAAGGGCGCAGATGGTGTGCCCCTCGATTTCCTTCGTCACGTCCAGCAGCATGTCGATCTCGCGGAGTTCCGCCCGGCCCGCCACCATGCGGCCCATCACGCGCATCAGCCAGCCGGTGCCCTCGCGGCACGGCGTGCACTGGCCGCAGCTTTCGTGCTTGTAGAAGGCGGAAAGGCGGGCGATGGCGGCGATGATGTCGGTGGATTTATCCATCACGATCACGCCCGCCGTGCCAAGCCCCGACTGGACGGCGCGAAGCGAGTCAAAATCCATCCGCACCGTGTCGCAGATTTCCCTGGGCAGAACCGGCGTGCTGGAGCCGCCCGGAATGACCGCCAGCAGATGATCCCATCCGCCGCGCACGCCGCCCGCGTGCTTTTCGATCAACTCTTTCAGCGGGACGCCCATGGCGTCTTCCACGTTGCAGGGCGCATTCACATGGCCGGAGATGCAGAAGATTTTCGTTCCGGTGTTTTTCTCGCGCCCAATGCCGGCGAACCAGGCATGCCCGCGCCGCAGAATTTCGGGCACAACCGCAATCGTCTCAACATTGTTGACGATGGTGGGGCAGGCATAAAGGCCGATATTGGCCGGGAAAGGCGGCTTGTTGCGCGGCTGGCCCTTCTTGCCTTCCAGGCTTTCGATCAGCGCGCTTTCCTCGCCGCAGATATAGGCGCCGGCGCCCCGATGCACGTAAACATCCAGATCCCAGCCGGAGCCGCAGGCGTTCGGCCCCAGAAGCCTTGCTTCAACCGCTTCATCAATGGCGGCCTGCAAGGCCTTGGCCTCGTTCACAAATTCGCCGCGCACATAAATATAGCAAACATGCGCGCCGACCGCGAAAGAAGCGCACAACGCCCCTTCCAGCAGCCGGTGGGGATCAAAGCGCATGATGTCGCGGTCCTTGCAGGTGCCGGGCTCGCCCTCGTCGGCGTTGATGACAAGGTAATGGGGCCGCTCGCCAAGCTGGGGCATGAAGCCCCATTTCATGCCGGTGGAGAACCCTGCCCCGCCCCGCCCGCGAAGGCCGGAATCACGCACCTCGGCGATGATCCTGCCGCGCCCAAGAGCGATCAGGTCCCTGGTGTTGCTCCACACCCCCCGCGCACACGCCCCCGCCAGCCTCCAGTCATGAAAGCCGTGAAGATTGGTGAAGATGCGGTCGCTATCCTGCAACAGGCGCTCCCCTCGTCAATTGATTCAGGATTTCGCGGAAAGGTGCGGCGCGCTCAGGGTGGTCTTCCCTGGTATAGTGATCGATACGCTGATAACATTGTGCGACCCCAACAACACAACCGTGCAAGCTATGAATGAACGTGCTTGTTAAATTTGCCGCGCGATCTGAATCACCTTCAATTGAATTAACATGAAAATGCCCATAAAAAATCTTGTCCATAAATTCCCTGTCCGCAATCACTTGCGAGTCAGACGCCTTGCGTCTTTCCATGAAGGCACGAACAGACTTTCCAAGAAATGCGGAGAAAAAATTGTCATCCCTCGTACATGAAAAGCCTTTTACTTCTGGCGAAATGGTAAATCTGTAGCCACCCGCAGTTATGTCTTTCTCATCAAGGCCCTGGGCCTGACGCAAAGCCATCCCGTCGCTGGCGTCAAGCACGCCTGCGCCAGTGATATGCACATCAATAACCGGGGCTTGATTATTCTGGGCCATGACACTCCCCATTTTTCCAATGCGCACTAATCTTGCCGCGTTCGTCAACAGCCTGCCGGCGGCGGAGAAGCAATGGACAGCCGCAATAACCCATGAAGGTTGAAGACTGACAACGCCTTCGGCACCAACCTGAAAATCCTTGGCAGCTTCCGCCATGGCACGGCGATAACCATCCATCGTGGCGGCCATGATGCTGTCGTTTACTCGAATCATCCCGTGGCCCCTTTCTTGGCGCTGCCCTGACGGCCAATCTGCGAGCCGGGCATGGGCTTTTGGCCATTGGCAAGGGCATCCAGAACCCTGCCCATGCTCTCCGGCGAAAGGTCTTCGTAATAGTCGTCATCGATCTGCGCCATGGGCGCGTTGACACAAGCGCCAAGACATTCCACTTCCGACAGCGTAAACGCGCCGTCTTTCGTGGTTTCGCCGGGATTGATACCCAGCTTCTCCCTGCAAGCCTGCACGATGCCGTCCGACCCGCTCAGGCAACAGGAGATGTTGGTGCAGACCTGCACGTGATGCCTGCCCACCGGCGCGCGGTTATACATGGTGTAGAAGCTGGCCACCTCGTAAACCTTCACGCGCGGCACCGAAAGCATGTCGGCCACATGGTCCATGGCGGCGATGGGCAGCCAGTTGTCATGCTGGCGCTGGGCAAGGTCCAGAAGCGGCATCACCGCGCTGCGCTCCCGCCCCTTAGGATAACACGCGATGATCCGTTTCGCCTTTTCCGCGTTTTCGGGCGTGAAGGCGAATTCTTTCGGCTGCTTGACGGGCGTGGCGGAGCTTTGCATCAGCGGTCAATCTCCCCGAACACGATATCAAGCGAGCCGATGATGGCCACCGTGTCGGCCAGCATGTGGCCGCGGCTCATCATGTCCAGCGCCTGCAGATGCGTGAAGCCGGGCGCGCGGATCTTGCAGCGGTAGGGCTGGTTGGTGCCGTCGGCCACCAGATAAACGCCGAATTCGCCCTTGGGCGCTTCCACCGCCGCGTAGGTTTCGCCTGCGGGAACGTGATAGCCCTCGGTGTAAAGCTTGAAATGGTGGATGAGCGCTTCCATTGAGCGCTTCATCTCCGCGCGCGGCGGGGGCGACACTTTCCGGTCGTCGGTCTTGACGGGGCCTTCCGGCATCCGGTTCAGGCATTGGCGGATGATTTTCACCGACTGGCGCATTTCCTCCACCCGCACCAGATAGCGGGCATAGCAATCGCCGGTGAGCCCCACCGGCACATCGAACTCCATGCGGTCATACACATCATAGGGCTGGGCCTTGCGCAGATCCCAGGCCACGTTGCTTCCGCGCAGCATGGGGCCGCTGAAGCCCCAGGCGATGGCGTCTTGCGCGCTGACCTTGCCGATGTCCACCGTGCGCTGCTTGAAGATGGGGTTTTCGGTGAGCATCCCTTCCAGGTCGCCCAGGAATTTCGGGAACTGGTCAAGGAATTTGCCGATATCGTCCACCAGCCCGCCGGGCATATCGATGGCCACGCCGCCGGGGCGGATGTAGTTGGCATGGAAGCGCGCGCCGGACACGCGCTCGCAGAACTCCAGAATCAATTCACGCTGCTCGAAGGCCCAGAGCGAGGGCGTGACCGCCCCCAGATCCAGCGCGAAGGTGGTGACGCCGAGCAGATGGTTCAAAAGCCGCGTCAGCTCCGCGAACATCACGCGGATATACTGCGCCCGAAGCGGCGGCGTGACGCCCAGAAGCCTTTCCACCGCCAGCGCGAAAGCATGCTCTGAAGCTATGGGCGCCACGTAATCCAGCCGGTCGAAATAAGGCGCGGCCTGCAAGTAGGTTTTGTATTCGATCAGCTTTTCGGTGCCGCGGTGAAGCATGCCGATATGCGGGTCGGCGCGCTCCACGATTTCGCCGTTCATCTCAAGGATCAGGCGCAGCACACCATGCGCCGCCGGATGCTGCGGCCCAAAGTTCACCGTAAAGGGCTGGATATCCACTTCCTTGCGGGCGGCTTGCTCAGTCATGGGCCGCCCTTTCCTGTTTCATCGTCATTGCGAGGAGGCCATCGGCCGACGAAGCAATCCAGCGTTTAATCCTGGATGGCTTCGCTTCGCTCGCAATGACGCTATTTTTTCCGCCGCTCATCCCCTGCCCCCTGTTTTCGCGGCAATGGGAATGGCGGCCTTCCCGTCGCCGGGAAGCTGGATGCCGGTCAGGCCTTCCCAGGGACTGAGGTAATCGAAGCCGCGGAAATCCTGCGGCAGGCTGACGGGCTCGTAAACCACGCGCTTTTGCGCCTCGTCGTAGCGCACCTCGCTAAAGCCCGTCAGCGGAAAATCCTTGCGAAGCGGATGCCCCTCGAACCCGTAATCGCTAAGAATACGGCGCAAATCAGGGTGCCCGGCAAAAGGAACGCCGAACATGTCGAAGGTCTCGCGCTCATGCCAGTTGGCGCAGGGAAAAACGGAGACGACGGAAGGCACCGGAACATTCTCGCCCACATGGATTTTCACCCGCAGCCGCCGGTTATGCTTCAGGCTGAGAAGGTGATAAACAACATCGAACCGCTCCTCGCGCTCCGGCCAGTCCGCCCCGCAAATGTCGACCAAAACATTAAAACGGCAGGAAGGATCATCGCGCAACAGCGTCAACGCCTCCACAATGCCGCCAGGCGGCGCCCGAAGGCTCAACTCGCCGCGCGCGATGCCGGAATCCAGATGCAGCGCGCGCAGCACCGAAACCAGGCGCTGACGGAATTCCTCAAGCGGTGAGACGGGAGCCGTGTCGTTCATGGGCGGTGGATCACCCTATCGCCTTGCCGGATCTTGCGGTGAAGCTGGAACAATCCGTAAAGCAGCGCCTCCGCCGTGGGCGGGCAGCCGGGAATAAAAATATCCACCGGCACGATACGGTCGCAGCCGCGCACCACCGAATAGGAATAATGGTAATAGCCACCGCCATTGGCGCAGCTTCCCATCGAGATCACCCAGCGGGGTTCCGGCATCTGGTCGTAAAGCCGACGAAGCGCCGGGGCCATCTTGTTGGTCAGCGTGCCGGCGACGATCATCACGTCGGACTGCCGGGGGCTTGGACGCGGCATCATGCCGAAGCGGTCCATGTCGTAGCGGGCCATGTACACCTGCATCATCTCGATGCCGCAGCAGGCAAGGCCGAACGTCATCGGCCAGAGCGAGCCGGTGCGCGCCCAGTTCAGAAGGTCATCCAGCTTCGTCAGCAAAAAGCCCTTCTTCCGCACCGTCTGCCCAAGGGCGGCGGGAAGGGCTTCGCGCGTGGAATCAACGGGTTGGATCACTCCCATTCCAGTGCCCCCTTGCGCCATTCATAGATGAAGCCCACCGTCAGGACTCCAAGGAAAACCATCATCGAGACAAAGCCGTAAATCCCGATTGCGCCAAGGCTGATGGCCCAGGGAAAAAGAAAGGCCACTTCCAGGTCGAAAATGATGAAAAGGATCGACACCAGATAAAAGCGCACATCGAACTTGCGCCGCGCATCGCCGAAACTGCCGAAACCGCATTCATAGGCCGCGTTTTTGGCGGGATCGGGCCGGCGCTTCGCCAGCAGGAACGGCGCGCCCGCCATCCCCACGGCCATGCCGACGGCAATGATGAGAAAAACAAGGACCGGGTAATAATTTTCGATAAGGGAGGATATCATCGGCGGGGGCGACTCCTGACGTGCCGTCCAACTATAACCCCCACCCCTCAAATGGCAAACGGATCAGCAACCACAAGAGGTTATGCATGAGCGCGACTCTTTCGAGCGCAAGGCTTTTCCAATATTATGTTTCGATTCTGTTATAGGTTTGCGCGAACGGCCCGCCTTTTTTAAAGCCAACGACAACAAATCAGGGCAAGATTTTACAGTCATAATGCGTCATCCACCCTGTCGTGGTGCGGAGCAACAAAGTGGAGGAGCGCTGCGGAGTCTGGCGTTGAGGATGGTGATGAGCTTGCGCATGAGGGCGGTGAGGGCCGAGCCACGCAGGCATGGCGAAGCAATCCAGAGTATAACAGCCAGTCACGAGCCTGCTTTTGTGACGGACCTTTTCCCCTCCCCTTGCCCGCCATCGCTAAAGCTACGGCGAGGTCCTTGAAGGAAGCTCGTCCGCCGAAGCTCGCCGAGCGGAGGCGGAAGGGAGGGGATCAAGGGGTGGGGTCTGCCGGTTTCCAGTAGCGTAAACGGCGAGGCTTTAAGGACCAACGCTCCACCCCACCCCCAACCCCTCCCTCAAGGGGAGGGGAGTTCGGTTATCCTTTTTCGTAAAAGCATTCTTGAAATTGGCCATAATATTCTGGATTGCTTCGCCCCGTTTCGCGGGGCTCGCAATGACAGCGATAGAACAATGTTTTCTAAAATGGCGCGAGTGACGGGACTTGAAGAGCTTTTCTTAGCGAGCGCAGCAAGCTTAGAAAAACCTTCACCCCGGCGGAAGCCGGGGTCCAAGGGCGGTTTTATTGTAAATGGCGCGAGTGACGGGACTTGAACTGAAGGGCTTTCGTTAGCGAGCGCAGCGAGCTTACGAAAATCTTCACCCCCGCGAAAGCGGGGGCCTAAATCATGGCGCGAGTGACGGGAATTGGCTTCGCGACGCTGAAGCGTCGCTCGCCCTGACTTCGCAATACTCTATTATTTTTGCGCGCGGCGTGCACACCCGCCGCGCGTAAGGAATTGCTCGTCATGAACCCGCTTCTTTCGCGGGTTCAAGTCTCTCAAACCCGGCATTTACAATAAAACCGCCACAAGGGCGGTTTTATTGTAAATGGCGCGAGTGACGGGACTTGAACCCGCGACCTCCTGCGTGACAGGCAGGCGCTCTAACCAACTGAGCTACACCCGCGTAAGGGCTTTAAAAGCAGGTGTTTGTAGGGCTTTGGCGCGGGCAAGTCAAACCTTTCGCAAAAGCGGTTTAATTGGCCGCCGGACCTTTCGCCACGCGGGTGCTTCGCCCCTTGTCCAACCCGGATGCTCCCGGCCCCATTTCGCCGCCAGATAACGGCGATAGGCGGTGATGACCGGAAGGGAAGTAAAGTCCAGTCCAAGCGATGTGTTTCTTGCGCAATTGCAAAAGCGCCTTCGCCGGCCTTTCGGAATCAAATGGCTGTATTGCGTGAACAAATCCAGCAGCGCGGCGCATTGATGCGAACGGCAAAAGCGGCGCGTGTACTCACGGCAGGCGGCGCGGAAATAGGCCAGCGTCCACGCATAATTGCCGCGCGTTTTCATCACCCACAATGTAACAGGATGGTCCTTATGCGTGGCGCGGTAAAGATGGCGCGCCCGGCAGCCATGATGCCGCAAGGCGGTTGACAGAATCTGCGCCGTCTCCAGCACCGACTTGACCAGCCGGCGGTCGTCCAGATCCCGCGCGCATTTTTTTGGATCGCTGGAGGTGATGAAGAGATTCACTGTCCCACTCCCGGCAAAACATCCTTCAGCATGACCTTGACCCGGTGAACATATGTGTGTGCGGCAAGGGCGCGCTTGCGCGCCGCTTCGGCCATGCGGCGCGCGCGGGATTCATCGCGCAAAATGGCGCGGATTTTTTCGGGCATTTCTTCCCTGTTCCGCACGGTAATGATTTCCTTCTCCGGCTCGAAATACGCCTCGATTCCCTCGCGCCACTCGACGATTTGCGGGACTTCATAGCCCGCGCATTCGAACGTGCGCATGTTTGTTCCTTGCCGCACCACCCTTGCATGGATATTCAGCGCAACACGGCGCCGGGCATATATGCCGCCCATCGCCTCGTTTGAAACGGCGGGACGAAACGCCCAGGGACGCCTCCAGAACAGGCGGCTTTGCAAAAAATAGTTGCCCACGATCAACGGGTGAAACCCGTCTTCAAACAGGCTTTCCAGCCAGGCATCGCGCTTTTCATCGCGGTTGCCGATGAAGCAGATGCCGCTCTTGCGCGCGGCGGGCGGCGTGGGCTTGTGAATGGAAGGATCAAGGCCAAAAGGCAGAACGCCGCCATAAGCGGCGCCGCCAGTCGCGGCGCGAAGATCATTCGCATAACCGGGGTCCGACAGAAACACCCTGCCGTACGGCGCGGCGTCGGCGGCCGTCAGGCGCGCATCGTCAACCAGGTAAAGCAGGTTGCGCGGGCTGGGCCTGATGCCCGCCAACTCCTTGCAGTGGCTTATAAAGATGGCGGCCGAACAGTTGGGCGCGTTGACGGCTTCCACCACCCTGCCCCACCAGTCCGCGGGATCGCGGCGGAAACGGATTTGCTCTTCCCGGTTGCGCGGACGGGTCGGCAGCCATTCCACCTCAGCCGTGGGACAAACCTCCTGCAAGGCGCGATGAAAATACCGGCCCAACCCGCCTTTCCACGGCCTGGCGATGAGGAGAATTTTCATTCCCTTTCCTTTTGGCAGGAATGGTGTTTTTTATAGCGAAATCAAATAATACCAACGAACTTATGAACTGACACATGCCAAAAAGAAAACCCGTCATGCCCGCCCCCGCCTCCGCGGGGACAGGCTCCGGCGGGCATCCACGCTTGAAATCCAAATAAATCAAAAGACTATAAGCGTGGCCCCCCGCCGGAGCCTGCCCCCGCAAAAGTTTAGGCGCGACGATGGAAATGAATGGGAACGGCCATAAATGCGCGCCGGGCAACGGGGCGTGCGGTTTCCTGCCGCAAAGGACAGCCGGGGACGGCGCGGTATCGCCCCTTGTAAAACGCCGGGCAGGCCGTCCATCAGGTTCCTGACATGCTTTCGCGTATCTTCAAAACCGGGCCGCGGCGCGCTCCACAAAAACCGGATCCGGGTCTCGTCGTCCTGCCGGCAGATGCTGATCTCCGTGGCTTCACGCCTGATTTTTTCCGCGATATCTCCAAGAACATCATTCGGAACATCAACGGCAAGCTCAAGCGTTCCGCCCTTGCCGCTAAGCCATGCGCCCTTATACCAGGCGTCGCGCTCTTTTTTGTTCCAGTCCCTGTCCAGAAAAGGGAGATCACTTTTATCCAGCCCCGCGATTTCCTTGAACTTTCCGACTTCCGGACGCACCCAGCCCGCCTGCAATTCGGGGACGCTTTCTACAATGCCAACCATATCGTCCAGATCAATATCCCCCATAGCCCACATGGAAATAATGTCTCTCCGATCTTCCGTGCACATTTGCGGGACAGAATTGGCCAAATGTGAAACAGGCTCGTAATGGTCTTTTTGCGGAACTGACCGGATTTTGTGAACAATCTCCAGGTAGCGCCCGTCACCCGGAATAGGGCTATAGCGGAAAATCACATGAAACATCCTGTCGGTGGAACAGAAGCTAACGTGATTGACGGGACCGAATGGCGACGGATTCCTGAACGGCATCAATCCGGCGTCACGCGAATAACGCGCGCGCCGCCTTCTTTCTATAATGTGCATAATGTCTTCCAAATAGAATAACTAACGGGAGCCAGTTTTATCCTCTTTTTCATAAAGGCAACACCAATAGATTACAGGCAGGGTGTCCAGCTTTTCGGGAGGAAATTTGCCCACAAAAAGCCCGCCATAAGAGGCGAAACCATATTAACCAAAAATCATGTGCTATTGTTTATTTATGGTCCGCGTAATAAGGAACGGCAAAAGAACATATCCACGCGCCGGGCGGCTACGCGAGCTTGCCATTATTGCCGGCATGATCTGCGGCTGGCGAAGGAACAATGCCCCCTCACCTCTTGAGCGCATCGGAAAATACTTGCCGTCTTGTCTTGATGAGCCCTCGCGCCGGTTTGGCATGTATCTGGCGCGGCGAAAGCTTGAAAGAGACCTCAATTTTCAAGAAGTTCCGGGATCCCATACCCGTTTAAGTCCCGTTGTTGGGTCGCGCGCCCATGAGCTGGCATTGGTACGAAATGCCCTGGCGGAAAATCCGGTTCTTGAAGAATTCGAACGTCAACTTTACCAAGCGCAAAACTGGCATATTTTGCGATACGATCAAAAAGCTGAAATCGACGCGCTCGCCGGGCATCTTTTTGCCAGCTACATCAACAAATACGGCAACTGCGGCCTTACCCCGGATAACGCGGTTGCCTTCCGGGAAAGCAAAGATCCCAATGCCCATTATTGCGGCGACGTCATCCCCTATGATGCCGAACATATTCAAAATACCTGGCGCGTCTATGCGATCGTGTATCCGCACCCCAATCCGGGGGCTGCGTATGATTACGGGCGTTACCAGCCCGTTGATATCATCAAGTTTCACGAATTCATGCATGTAGAAGAAAGAACCAAAGAAGTTCCGGATCATCGTTGCTCGCCGGGCATTGAAATCATGACAATGCTGAAGTCCGTGATGCTGCTGGATGAAATTCACAAAAAGGTCAACGGCATCGCCTTGAACGGTGTGGTGGATTACGGCCGGTTTATCCGGATTGGCGACGTTGTTCAGCCCTTGGGATGCGTAACAAATGTCTACCGGCTCCTGGAAAAAGAACATGGTTCACTCGGTGCAGCCGTAACCTGCCCGGAATCCCTTCACTATTTGAAACTAGGCGCCTTTCGTGATACGGCCTTTTCAATGCGCGGCGACAGCATGGCCGCATTTCAGCAGCGCCCTGTTCAACTTGTTCCATGTGCTGGCTGATGACGGGCGATGAGGGGTTCGAACCGGCATATTTTGAAGCGAAGCCAGAGGCGAGCGCGCAAAATAGCCGTCCCCGCGCAAGCGGATCCATACGCCTATAACATTGGCAAAACAGGCATTAGCCCGCCTTCGCCCTTTCAGGGCTACGGCGCGGCATTCATTGCAAAGCAAGGCTTTGCAATGAATGGTGGGCGATGAAGGGATCGAACCTCCGGCCCTCTCGGTGTAAACGAGATGCTCTACCGCTGAGCTAATCGCCCTTATCGTGATCGCGGCCGCATAATACCCGCTTCCCCTGCGCCTATTCCTGTTCACCGTTCACTTCATCTTTCAGCGCCTTGCCGGCCTTGAAGCGCGGCAGGCGGGAAGCCTTGATCTTGATCGTTTCGCCGGTGCGGGGATTCCGGCCTTCGGATGCATCGCGCTGGCGCACTTCGAAAGTTCCAAAGCCGACCAGACGGACCTCTCCCCCGCTTTTGAGCTGGCGGGTCACCACGTTTATAAAGGCGTCCACCGCGCGCTCGGCATCCGCCTTCGACAGGGCCGCCGCATCCGAAACCGCCGCTATAAATTCACTTTTGTTCACAAGGCTCTCCCCTATTGACCTGGCCGTGATTTTGGCAGGTCTTATCTGGACGATTTTCTTCCGCCATGGCAATGGCAGGACTCGCAACAAGGAAAATAAAATTATTTTTTACCCCCGCGGGAAGGCAGGACCGGCAACCGTAAAACTGGCGGTTGCAACCGCGTTCATAAATGTCCTGGGGAAAACTTCTCCGCCGTCCGCCGCAACGAAGAATCAATCACCGCCTGCACCGCATGTGATTCTTTTCACGGAGATTACGCGCAAGGCCCAACCCTAATGGCGCACGACGTCCTCGTCCTCGCCATCGGCGGCGGGCGGCGCGTTTTCAGCGGCGGCTTTTTCTTCCGGCGTCCATTCCACCGGCACAAGCGGCGCGGCGAGCGCGTGATGCAATACCTCGTCCACCGTGGACGCGCAGATGATCTCCAGCCCCTTTTTCACGTTGTCGGGGATTTCGGCAAGGTCCTTTTCGTTTTCCTTGGGGATGACCACGGTTTTCAGGCCGCCGCGCAATGCCGCCAGCAGCTTCTCCTTCAGCCCGCCAATGGGCAGCACCCGTCCGCGCAGGGTGATTTCGCCGGTCATCGCCACGTCCTTGCGCACCGGAATGCCGGTCAGCACCGAGACGATGGAGGTCGCCATCGCCACGCCGGCCGAGGGGCCGTCCTTGGGCGTGGCGCCTTCGGGGACGTGCACGTGGATGTCCCGCTTGTTGAACACGGGCGGCTTGATGCCGAAAGACAGGGCGCGCGCCTTCACGAAGCTTTCCGCGGCCTGCACCGACTCCTTCATGACGTCGCCCAGCTTGCCGGTGGTGGTGATGCGGCCCTTGCCCGGCAGCAACACGGCTTCGATCATCAATATATCACCGCCGACTTCCGTCCAGGCCAGGCCGGTGGCGACGCCCACCAGATCCTCCTTTTCGCTTTCGCCGAACTGGAAGCGCTTCACGCCCGCGTATTTGCCGAGATTGCGGCGGGAGATGTGGACCTTCTCCGAACCCTTCATCAGGATTTCCTTCACCGCCTTGCGGCAAAGATTGGCAAGCTCGCGCTCCAGGTTGCGCACGCCGGCCTCCCGCGTGTAATAGCGGATGATGTCGCGCAGGGCTTCATCGGAAATCGAGAATTCGTTTTTCTTCAGCCCGTTGGCCTTTATCTGGCGGCCGATCAGGTGGCTGCGGGCGATTTCGATTTTTTCATCTTCCGTATAGCCGGAAAGCCGCAGGATTTCGAGGCGGTCCAGCAAGGGCGACGGCATGCGCATGGTGTTCGCCGTGCAGACGAACAGCACGTCCGACAGGTCGTAGTCGACTTCAAGATAATGGTCGCTGAAGGCCAGGTTCTGTTCGGGGTCCAGCACCTCCAGCAGGGCCGAGGACGGATCGCCGCGCCAGTCGGAGCCAAGCTTGTCCAGCTCGTCCAGCAGGAACAGCGGGTTCGACGATTTGGCCTTGCGCATGCCCTGAACCACCTTGCCGGGCATGGAGCCGATATAGGTGCGGCGATGGCCGCGGATTTCGGCCTCGTCGCGCACGCCGCCGAGGCTCACGCGCACGAAGTTGCGGCCCGTGGCGCGGGCGATGGACTTGCCAAGCGAGGTCTTGCCCACGCCGGGCGGGCCGACCAGGCACAGGATGGGCCCCTTCAGCTTCGAGGAACGCTGCTGCACGGCGAGATATTCGAGGATGCGCTCCTTGACCTTCTCCAGCCCATAATGGTCTTCGTTGAGGATCTTTTCCGCCACGGGCAGATTTTTCTTCACCTTGCTGCGCTTGTTCCACGGAATGTTGATCATCCAGTCAAGATAGTTGCGCACCACCGTGGCTTCCGCCGACATGGGCGACATGCTGCGCAGCTTCTTCACCTCGGCCAGCGCCTTTTCGCGCGCGTCCTTGGGCATTTTCAGGGCCTTGACCTTTTCCTCAAGGTCGGTGGCCTCGTCGCGGCCGTCCTCGCCCTCGCCCAACTCCTTCTGAATGGCCTTCATCTGCTCATTCAGGTAATATTCACGCTGGGTTTTCTCCATCTGGCGCTTGACGCGGTTGCGGATTCGCTTTTCCACCTGCAACACGCCGATTTCGCCTTCCATATAGCCGAAAATCTTCTCCAGCCGCTCGTTGACGGACGGAATTTCCAGCAGCGCCTGCTTTTCGGGAATTTTCAGCGACAGGTGCGAGGCGATGGTATCGGCCAGCTTGGCGGCATCCTCGATCTGGCCGACGGAAACCAGAACTTCGGGCGGGATTTTCTTGTTGAGCTTCAGATACTGCTCGAACTGCGACATGACGGCCCGCACCATCGCTTCCAGCTCGGTCGGGCCTTCGATTTTCTCGTCCAGCGGGCCGGCGAAGGCCTGAAAGAAATCCACCCGGTCGACGAAGCGGTTCACCCTGGAGCGGAAATTTCCCTCCACCAGAACTTTCACCGTGCCGTCGGGCAGCTTGAGAAGCTGCAGCACCGTGCCCACCGTGCCGATGGTGTAGAGATCGGACGCGCCGGGATCGTCCTGGCCTGAGTTTTTTTGCGTCAGCAGCAGGATGTGCTTGTCGTCCTGCATCACGTCTTCCAGCGCGCGCACCGATTTCTCGCGCCCCACGAACAGGGGCACGATCATGTGCGGAAACACGACGATATCCCGAAGGGGCAGGACGGGATAAAGGAGGTCGCCGGTGCCGGGTACGCCAGGGCTTTGCATGCGCGCCTTTCAGATGGGTATCGCGTGATGATATGGGGAGAAAGTTAACAATTTCAACCTTCAGGGCCAAACCGCTTTTCCGCGCCGAACAAGGCTTTTTGACGCATTCTCAGGCAAGCGGCCGAAAAGCCACATAAGGTTATGTGAAAGTATATACGGGAATTAGAATCCATCAGGTGGTTTTCATTGCGCGACGCCACAGCGGCAGGCCGCGCGCAATCCGCCTGGGATCAGAACCCGTAACCCGTATGGGCTCTGAAAAACATTCTCTGTCTGTAGATTGGCCGTGAACATAATAATGAAATGAAAAGTGACACGTTAAAAATACCGGATAGCCGTATTCCGGAAATCCGTCGCGTGGTCAAGAACGCGGAACGGGTCGCGCGCGCCTATGACGGAACGGGAAAAGGCGGCGACACGGTTCTTCGCGCCCTTCTGGCCTTCGCCGAATGCGCCGAAGAAGTTGCCGGCGCGGTATACAGCCCTGATGAACGCGAGAAAGCCCTGTCCCGGCGGGTTACGAACAGGACCGTCAGCACGCAGCAACTTTTGAAACTGGCCATCAAATCCTTTGCCGAAAAAGTCCGGGCCGGCAACCACAGGATTGAAACAATCGACACCGGTTTTGTGATGCTGCCCACGGAAAACATTCAAGCCCCTGACACCGGGAGCGGCACGGGCTTCGCGCCGGCGCGGGAAGAACCGAGGACGGCGCGCCTGATCGAATTGCTTGTTACGCATGATCCTCCTGTTTTTGTCGAGGACATTGTAATGTTCAAGGGAACCGTATCTCCCGCCATGATCCGGCGGCATCCCTATACGCTGATGCAATTGCCAAAACTGGAACGCGAAGTTCTGGTGTGCGACGAGGTAGGGCAGGCCTGCTTTGTGGGGCGGGGCCTGCGTGGCCCGCTGTTCTGGGCCGCGTGTCATAAGCCGGAACTCAAAGCCGCGGAAGGAATCCTGCGCATCGCGCAAATGGGCGATTATGAGCCGAAACTGCTCGCCGCGCTGTTTGACGATACCCCCTTCCTGGCGGGAGACGTCCCGCCGCCCCATTATGCGGAGCGCTTTCCGCTCACTGCCGATATTATCCTGACCAAGGCCCTTGAATATGTGAATGAAAATGGCGGGCGGCTTCCAACCGAAAGAAGCGGCGAAGTTCCAGGCATGCCGGGGCAAAGCTGGAGGGCGTGGAACAGCGCGATTTCCCAGAAACTGCGTGGCT
>JANQEX010000074.1 GCA_028278105.1 Alphaproteobacteria bacterium
TCAATGGACAATGACCAACACGAACATTCCCGCGCCCGGCTTCGCCTGCGGCACCGCCGAGGTCTTGGCGCACCCGTCGCGCCGAAGCTTTGCGGAGGCGGAAAAGCGGGAATCCCATTTATTTTCAGGAACAAACGGGATTCCGGGTCGCGGTTGCTGCGCAACCTTGCCCGGAATGTTCATCTCGTCTTTTCAATGATTTGAGTTTAATTGTCCATTGAACCTAGTGTCATTGCGAGCGACCAACGGGAGCGAAGCAATCCAGTTAACATTCCTGCTCTGGATTGCTTCGTCGCCCGCCTTCGTTTCACTACGGCGCGGCTCCTCGCAATGGTCGCCCTCACCGCCCTCATGCGCAAGCTCATCACCATCTTCAACGCCAGAATCCGCGACGCTTCTCTCCCTTGCTGCCCTGCACTACAACAGGGTAGATGACAATGTGTAATTTGTAACCCCTACGCATGCCCCATTTCGGTGGATAGCAGGCCGGGGCTGAAGCCCAGCTTCTGAATGGTGCGCTCCCACTTGGTTTCGATTTCGTGGTCGAACAGCAGGGCGCTGTCGCCGGGCGCGGTCAGCCAGCCGCCCGCCTGCATTTCCATGTCAAGCTGCCCGGCGCCCCAGCCGGCATAGCCAAGCGCCAGCATGGCCTGCGCCGGGCCACGCCCTTCGGCGATGGCTTGCAGGATGTCCAGCGTGGCGGTCAGGGAAATGTCGCTATCGATTTTCATGGTGGTGTCCTGCTGGTAGTCATTGCTGTGCAGGATGAATCCACGCCCCGTTTCCACCGGTCCGCCGTAATGAATCCGCAAGGGCGGCGTTGCTTCGGTTGGGGTGATGTTGAGCTGGTCGAACAATGCGCGCGCGTCAATCGCCGAATAAAGGCGGTTGACGATCAGTCCCATCGCTCCGGTGTTATTATACGTGCACATATACACCACCGTGTGCGCAAAGCGCGGATCAAGCATGGTCGGCATGGCGATCAGGAACTGGCCTGTGAGGCCGGACGCGGAGGATTGCAAGCGTCTCTCCTTTGGCGGGAAGCGTGAATCAACGGACGCATGACTGGGATAACCTAGAAAGGCGGGCGGCGTTCTTCAATCCCGATATTTCTCTGCTCGGAATTTTGCGAAACACCAACTATTATGGCAAGTCACAATTATTTTAGCGTCCCCGCGATCCGCTTTTGCCAAGGCTCCGGCGGGCGAGCTTGCAAATTGCCCCGCGAAGCCCTTGGGCGTAGCGGAAAAGCGGGGACCCCGTTGAGGCGAAGCCTCATCCCGGCGAAAGCCGGGATCCAGGAAATATAAAACTGGATTCCCGCTTACGCGGGAATGCCTGATGGTGTCTAATTGTTTGTCAGCAGATGAAGGAAAAAACATGATGGCTTTATGGCTCCTGCGTGGCGGTTTGGCGCTGGCGATCCTGTTTTTCCATCCCGCCTGCGCAACGGCGGCCGGCTGGCAGCAGAACGAGCAGGGCGCGGCCCGGCTCATCGCCGGGGCCTCCATGCCGGGCCAGCCCTTTCATGCCGGGATTCATCTGCGCATGGCGCCGGGCTGGCATACCTATTGGCGCTCGCCGGGCGATGCGGGCCTGCCGCCGCAGCCCGACTGGTCGCCCAGCGCCAATCTTGAATCCGCCACGCTGCTTTACCCCTTGCCGGAACTTTTCTCGCTGCAAGGGTTGATGACCTATGGCTATGAAGGGGAGCTTGTTTTTCCCTTGCGGATCGAAAAAACCGATCCCGCGCAGCCATTGCGTCTTGCCGCGAAGCTGACAATTCTGGCCTGCGCCAATCTTTGCGTGCCGGTCGATTACAATCTGGCGCTCGACATTCCCAACGATTACATCCCGCCGCCCGAAGACGATGCGGCGCTGAGAAAGTTTCTGGCGCGCGTTCCCAAAAAGGACGATAGCGCGGGCCTGTCGATTGCGTCCGCCGAACTGGCGACGCGGGACGGCAAGCCGGTTTTGAGGCTGGATTACGTGTCGCCCGCGCCGCTCATGATGGCCGAAGTGATTGCCGAGCCGGGCGATGGGTCCGTTCTTCCCGTCAGCCGTCTTCGGATAAACGGTCCCGTGATCGAGGCCACGCTCGGCCCCGATGCGCTGGTCGAAGGCCTGCCCGGCAAAAACATCACCGTCACGCTGGTGGATAAAACCACATCGCGGGCGGTGGAAAAAAGCCTGTCTCTGGGCGGCGCGGCCGCCGCGCCGCAAGAAGCAACGCCGGTCGAAAGGCCCGGCCTGGGCGCGATGATCTTGCTGGCTCTTCTGGGCGGATTGATCCTTAACCTCATGCCCTGCGTATTGCCGGTCATAGCGTTGAAGGCCGTCACCTTCGCCAGCCATGGCGGCGGCACGCCCAAAGGCGTGCGGCTCAGCTTTCTTTCCACCAGCGCCGGGATCCTGTTTTCCTTTCTGGTTCTGGCGGTGGCGGTGATGGGCATGCGCCAGGCCGGAATGAGCGTGGGCTGGGGCATGCAGTTTCAAAGCCCGCTGTTCCTGATTTTTCTTGTCACGGTGCTGATCCTGTTTTCGGCCAATCTCTGGGGTTTTTTCGAGATCGCCCTGCCGCGCTTTCTCGCCGACCGCCTGAGCTGGACCGAAGGACATGGCAATCTTGCGCGCGATTTTCTCTCCGGCGCTTTCGCGGCGCTGCTGGCCACGCCATGCTCCGCGCCCTTTCTGGGCACGGCGGTGGGCTTCGCGCTGACATCGGGCGCGGCCGAAATTCTGGCCATCTTCGCGGCGCTGGGCACGGGGTTGGCCGCGCCCTTCCTGGTCATTGCCATGGCGCCGCGCGCCGCCACGCTTTTGCCGAAGCCCGGAAAATGGATGGTCACGTTGAAAAAGACGTTGGCGGTTTTACTGTTGCTGGTGGCGGCGTGGCTCGGCTGGATTCTGGCCATGACCTTCACGCCGCCTTCCATGGCGCATGACCAGTCCCGCTGGCACATGTTTGACGAGGCGCAAATCCCCAAGCTGGTGGCCGAAGGCAAAACGGTTTTTGTCGATGTGACCGCCGCCTGGTGCCTCACCTGTCAGGCGAACGAGAAATTCGTTCTGTCGCGGCCGTCCGTGCGAAAAGCGTTTTCCGCCGATCGCGTGGTGCTGATGAGGGCCGACTGGACAAGGCGCAGCGACGTCATCACCGGCTATCTTCGCCGCCACGGGCGCTATGGCATACCTTTCAACGTCGTTTACGGCCCTTCGGCGAAGGAAGGCATAAAACTGCCCGAAATCCTGACCCCCGGTCTGGTCGAAAACGCCTTGCGACGGGCGAAATAAGGCGCAAGGCGCGCTTGCGCTTTAGGGGGCAAGCCACTAAGTAATAAAAACCATTTTCAATTATGAGGGGCTCATTCCATGACCATCAAGACCGGCGACAAATTTCCATCCGTCCTGCTCAAGCGTCTTGGCGCGAGCGGCATGGAGGATGTCAATACCGGCGACATCATGCGCGGGCGCAAGGTTGTGCTGTTTTCGGTGCCGGGCGCCTTTACGCCCACCTGCTCGGCCAAGCATCTGCCGGGTTTTGTGAATAACGCCGAAGCTTTCCACAAAAAGGGCGTGGCCGAAATCGTTTGCCTCGCGGTGAACGATCCCTTCGTGATGAGCGCCTGGAGCAAGGCCAATGCCGCCGACGGCAAAATCACCATGCTGCCCGACGGCAATGGCGTGCTGACCCGCGCCCTGGGGCTGGAGATGGACGGCAGCGGGCATGGCCTGGGCCAGCGCGGCCAGCGCTTTGCCATGGTGGTTGAGAATGGCGCGGTGCAGGCGCTTCATGTGGAGCAGCCCGGCACGTTCGAAGTGTCGTCCGCCGAGGCGATGCTGAAGGTGGTCTAGCCATGCGCGCGGGCCGCCTTGTTTCCGGCGCCGCCGCGCTGGGCTTTTCGGCGGCGGTTCTTGCGGCCTGCGACCCCGGTCCAGGCACGAAAGATCTCGTGGCTTCCGTGCCCGGCGGGTGCAACGCTGAGGCTGAAATAGTTCATGAAGCAATGACAAAACTTTTTAGAGATAGAAACATTGGGGTTGCCTTGCGGGCGAGTGAACGTGTTTTCGGTCATTGCGACGAACTGCGCGCAAAGGAGAAAGAGAGATCGCTGACTGGAAATCTGACTGACCCAACAACTAGAGCAAAGGTCCTCCAGCTTCTTGAGAGTGTGGGCGTTAGGATTACAGCAGCCAAAAGGCGGCTATCAAACTACATTCCCTAAGGGGTATTAACGCCGTCGATGTAGCCGCGCGAAATCAGCTTTCAACTGCTCCTTTGGAAACTTTTGCAATCGCGTTCACGGCCAGGCGGTCGGCGCGCTCGTTTTCGGGATGGCCGGCATGGCCGCGCACCCAGTGAAAACGCACATCATGCTTTTGCAGGACCGCGTCAAGGCGCTGCCACAGCTCCACGTTTTTCAGCCCGCCTTTCTTTTTCCAGCCCCTGGCCTTCCAGCCGGGCATCCATTCCGTCACGCCCTTTTGCACATACTGGCTGTCGGTATAAAGGGTTGCCTTGCAGCGGCGCTTCAGGCTTTCCAGGGCCATGATCGCCGCCATCAGCTCCATGCGGTTGTTGGTGGTGTTGTCCTCGAAGCCCGACAGTTCCTTTTCATGCCTGTCATGGCGCAGGATCGCGCCCCAGCCGCCCGGACCGGGATTGCCCGAACAGGCCCCGTCCGTAAATATCTCGACTTTGGCGGGGGGAGTCATGCCGCGAAGCGCTCCGCCGGCGCGCCGCGGAAAAAGACCAGCTTGCCGCGGTATTCCAGCGGGTCCTTGGTTTTGACCAGCGCGTCCCTGGGCGTGTTAAGAAAGTCGTAAAGCCGGGTCAGCAAAAAGCGCAAGGCGGCGCCCCGCAGCAAAAGCGGCCAGGCTTCCTTTTCTTCCGCGTTTAGAGGGCGAAGGCTTTCATAGCCTTCCACCAAGGCCGCCATGCGGGCCGGGGAAAAGTTTTTTTCATCCTCGAAGCACCAGGCGTTGGCGCAGATGGCCAGGTCATAGGCCAGATGGTCGGTGCAGGCAAAATAGAAGTCAATCAACCCGCAAAGTTTGCCGTTCTTGAAAAACACGTTGTCGGGAAACAGGTCGCCGTGAATGACGCCGCGGGGCAAAGCCGCCTCTTCCGGCCAGCGGGGGGAAAGATAGTCAAGCTCTTCTTTGATCAGCGCGGCAAGGCCGGGAGCCACTTCATCCGCGCGCGGCGCGCACAGGCTTGCCAGGCGCTGCCAGCCGGCAACCGACAGGTCATTGGCCCGCGTCATGGCAAAGTCATCCAGGGCCCGATGCAACCGCGCCAGAGCCTCGCCAAGCTGGCGGCAATGCGCGGGCGTGATGCCGGGCGTCATGGCGCCTTCCAGAAAGCTCGCCAATGTCGCGGGCCGTCCGCAAAGCGAATGCAGCACCTGCCCGTTTTTGTCGGCAACAGGCGACGGGCAAGGCATACCCTTGCCGGCCGCATGACGCATCAGGCCGAGGAAAAAGGGAAGGTCGGCCTCCTTCACCCGCTTTTCGTAGAGGGAAAGGACCATGCGGCAACGCTCGGTCGTCACGAAGTAATTGCTGTTCTCGCTGCCTTGCAGGATTTCTTCGAATCCGGTCACGCCGCCGAGATCGTAGTTCTTCAGCAACGCATCCAGCGCATCGCGGGGGACTTTGGTGTAAACGGCCATGAACGAGAGGGTCGAAAGGGTCTCAAGGGTCCATAGGGTCAGCAATATAAAAGCGTGGCAAAGGGTTACAAGGGGTCAAAAGCGGTTCCGTTGACCCTCTGTGACCCTTAGGACCCTAGTGCCCCTTTGTTAAGAATTGGCCTATTCATTATCAACTGGGGAATCGGGCGGTTCGGTTGAGATGGACGCGCCGCCGAATATCCCCTCAAGAAACCGGCGGAAATGACCAGTCTGGTGCGCGGTATAGCCGGGGCTGAGGCGCGCCTCGCTCTCGCCGCGGGTTTTGATGGCGGCCATATAGCTCCGCCACAGCCCGGCCGGAAGCGTGCCGCCGGTGACCCTGTTCATGGACGTGTTGTCGTCATTGCCCATCCATATGCCCGTCACCAGCCGGCTGGTATAGCCGATGAACCAGGCATCACGGTAATCCTGCGTGGTGCCGGTTTTGCCCGCCACGCGCAGGCCGGGCAGGCGGGCCCGTTTCCCCGTGCCGTGGTCAACCACGGCTTCAAGCGCGTCGTCCAGCGCCGCGACCGCGCCGCTGTCCACCCTTTGCGGGGGATCGGCGTCCGGCCGCCGGTAAAGGGTGACGCCGCCTTTCTCGCGGATTTCCGTGACGCCATGGGGAACCACCGCCACGCCGGCGGACGCGAAACTGGCATAAGCGCCGGTGATGTTCAGCAGGCTGACCTCGCTCGTGCCGAGGGCGAGGCTTAAGTCGCGGGCGAGCGGCGGCTCAATGCCAAGCCGCAGTGCCAGATTGCGCACCTCGCCCATGCGCAGCTTGTGGGCCAGGCGCACCGTGGCGGTATTCAGCGATTGCGCCAGCGCTTCTTTCAGCATCACCGGGCCGCGATAGCGCCCGTCGTGATTGGCGGGCGCCCATTTGCCCACGCGGATGGGCGCGTCCAGTATGGTGTTTTCCGGCGTCAGGCCGTTCTGGAAGGCGTTCAGGTAAACGAAGGGCTTGAAGGCGGACCCCGGCTGACGCCTGGCCTGCGCCGCCCGGTTGAAGGGGCTTTTCGCGTAATCGCGCCCGCCCACCATGACGCGCACCGCGCCGCCCGCGCCAAGGGTGACAAGGGCGGCCTGACTCACCTTGCGCGTTTCGCCTTCCTTCGACAAAAGCGCGGCAAGCCGCTTTTCCGCTTCGCGCTGCATGGAAAGGTCAAGCGTGGTGCGCACGATGATGTCGCGTGGCGCGTCGCTTTTCTTACGGGCCCCGCCAATCCGCTCGTTCACCTCGTCCATCACCCAGTCGGCGAAATAGCGGCCTTCGCCGGCCTGTCCCGGCCCGCGACGCGACAGGGCGGAAGAGGAGACGACGTCTTCCCGTTTCTTCGGGCTGATGAAGCCGGAATCCACCATGGCTTTCAGCACCACGCGGGCGCGGGCCTCGGCGGCTTCGGGATTGTTGAGAGGCGAATAACGCGAGGGAGCCCGCGGCAGCCCGGCCAGGATCGCCGCCTCGTGCAGGTTCACGTCTTTGGCGGGTTTGTTGAAGTAAAGGCGGGAGGCCGCGTCCACGCCCCAGGCGCCCGAACCCATATAGACGCGGTTCAAATAGGCGGAAAGGATTTCATCCTTTGTGTATTTCCGCTCCAGCCAGACGGCCAGCATGGCCTCCTGCGCCTTGCGGCGGAAAGTGCGCTGCGGGCCAAGGAACAGGTTCTTGGCAAGCTGCTGGGTGATGGTGGATCCCCCCTGCACCACGCGGCCGGCAAGAATATTGTGAATGCCGGCGCGCAGGATGCCGATGGGGTCGATGGCGCCGTGATCGTAAAAGCGCCGGTCTTCCACGGCCAGAAAGGCGCGGATCAGATGCGGCGGAAGCCGCTCCACCGTGACCGGGTCGCCGCGATAGCCGCCGAAACGGGCGAATTCCCTGCCGTCCCGCGCCTCCAGGATAATGGCGGGATGGCGCTTGAGATCGGCGCGCCGCAGAATGTCGGGAATTTCATAGGCATACCAGCCCAGCACAATGGCCGCGAAGACCGCGCCCCAGATCAGCGCCAGCCCGGCGGCCTGCCAGAGCCCGCGCGGCGTCATCCAGCCGCGTAATAGCGTGAAGCCCCCGGCCAGCCGCCCAAATGGCCCGGCGGGCTTCTTTTTCTTCTTGCGGAAAACGGATTTTCTTATTTTGCGTTTGCGAACCACGGGCGGCGAAAGGCGAGAGTTTGAATGAAATCCGCTCCGGGCGGTTCGGGAATGGTGCCGTTGGAGGGATTTGAACCCCCGGCCTTGGCTTTACGAAAGCCCTGCTCTACCCCTGAGCTACAACGGCGGCCGTTAAAGGCCGGGAAAAGCTAGCGCATGGAAAGCGCGCGCGTCAACGGCAGGTAAAGCAAGAGTGGATAAGGGAAAAGCGCCGCTTACTCCCCTCCCAGGGGGAGGGGAGCCGGGATTCTATTTTTTTCCTGCCTTTGCGCCTGTGCCGGGTTTTTCCCGGACGCCGTAAAGCTCCAGCTTGTGGCCCATCAGGCGGTAGCCCAGCCTGGCGGCCACTTTGGCCTGAAGCGCCTCGATCTCTTTACTGGTGAACTCGATCACCTCGCCGCTGTTCATGTCGATCAGGTGGTCGTGATGGTCCTCGTGGCTTTCCTCGAAGCGGGCGCGCCCGTCGCCGAAATCATGCTTGCGGATGATGCCGGAATCCTCCAGAAGCCGCATGGTGCGGTAAACGGTGGCGATGCTGATCTGCGGGTCAACCGCGGCCGCGCGCTGGTGCACTTTTTCCACATCGGGATGATCGGCCGATTCCGACAGCACCTGGCAGATAACGCGGCGCTGGCCGGTCATTTTCAGGCCTTTTTCGATGCAGATTTTCTCCAGGCGGGAGGGCATGCCCCATGTATAGGCGCTTCGGCGCGCCGAAGCCAAGGCGAAAAAGCATTGCCGGTGAGGGAAACGGCATTACTATGAAAGCCGGATGAAAATTCTTCTGACTGGCGCCACGGGATTTATCGGGGCGGCTCTGGCGCGGCGGCTGATTGCCGCGGGGCATGAGCTGCGCGCCCTGGTGCGTCCCGGCAGCGACCGCCGCAACATCCTTGATCTTCCGCTGGAGATTGCCGAAGGCGCGCTGGAAGACGACGCTTCGCTGCTTCGCGCGGCGCGCGGCTGCAAGGGGTTGTTCCATGCCGCGGCCGATTACCGGCTTTGGGTTCCCGACCGGCGCCGCATGTATCAGGCCAATGTGGTCGGCACGGGGCTGTTGATGGAAGCGGCGTTAAAGGCGGGCGTGGAGCGCGTTGTTTACACAAGCTCGGTCGCCACAATCGGCGCGGCGCTTGGGGGCGCGCCGGCCAACGAAGACACGCCGTCCGAAGAAGCCGGCATGATCGGCCCCTACAAGCATTCAAAATTCCTGGCCGAGAAGCTGGTGCGCGAATTATGCCTGGAAAAGGGCCTTCCGGCGGTGATCGTCAATCCGTCCGCGCCGCTCGGCCCGCGCGATCTCAAGCCCACGCCCACGGGCCGCATCGTGGTGGAGGCGGCGAACCGCCGGATTCCGGCCTATGTCGATACCGGGCTGAACATGGTGCATGTCGACGACGTGGCCGAAGGGCATCTGCTGGCTTTCGAGAAAGGCGTGGCCGGCGAGCGCTATATTCTGGGCGGCGACAATCTGGAGTTGTCCGCGCTGCTGAAGCTGATCGCCGAAGAAGCCGGGTTTCGCCCTCCGGCCATGCGCCTTCCGGCCAAGGCGCTTTTCCCGCTGGCCTATGCCATGGAGGCGCTGGCCTTCGTCACGGGACGCGAGCCCATGCTGACGTCGGGCAGCCTGCGCATGGCGCAAAAGAAAATGTATTTTTCATCCGCCAAGGCCGAGCGCGAACTGGGCTATACCCATCGCCCGGTCCGGGAGGCGGTTGCGGATGCCTACAAATGGTTCCTTACCTACGGCTATTGCGGGATGAAATAGGCAATGAAAAACCTGCCGCGCGCTCAACGCCACGCGGCAGGTCTTGAAACTCTCCGTTTAGGCTATGGCCGCTTTCAGGCGTGGCCATGGGTGTCGGAAAGCAGGACGCTGTCCAGAATGGATGCGCGTTCCTTGCCGTTCGGCTCCTTGGCGCTTTCCGGGGCGCCGAGCGCCTGCGAAAGCGTTCCCTTGTATACAGGGGGCTTTTCGTTCTCCGTTTCCGGATGATGGCTTTTGAATACCATATATTCCTCCACCTCTTTATTGTGCAGTGCATGATGGCAGAGTTTGATTAAACAGCACTTAATTGAAACGATTTACGAAATGATAACCTGTGTGACTTCAAAAGGTTATTCTCAGGAATTCCGCGCCTTGTTAAAGTAAATACGAATTAAGGCATGAGGCTTTTTTACCAATGCTGATAATTTTTTCTCTTATTGCCGTGCTTTCCTGGATTTACCTGACGGGCTTTCGGGGCCTGTTCTGGCTGGAGAAGCCGCAGGCCTGGCCGGAAAGCGCGCCGCTCACCACGCCGGAGGTCGCGATTGTGGTGCCTGCGCGCAACGAGCAGGCGGTGATCGGCCGCGCGGTGCGCGCGCTGATCCGGCAGGATTATACCGGTCCTTACCGGATATTTCTGGTTGATGACCATTCAACCGACGCCACGGTGAAGGAAGCGCGCGAAACGGCCGACAGGCTGTTTCAGGGCGCGCGGCTGTCTGTTGTCCCGGCGCCGCCCTTGCCGGAGGGCTGGGGCGGCAAGCTGTGGGCCATGCAGACAGGCCTGCGGGCCGCGCAAAAAGACCTGCCCGGTGCCGATTATATCCTGTTCACCGACGCCGATATCGAGCATGATCCCTCCAGCCTGCGCGAACTGGTGGCGCGCGCCGAAAAAGACAGGCTGGCGCTGGCCTCTTTCATGGTAAAGCTGCATTGCCGGAGCCTGCCGGAAAAATTCCTGATCCCGGCTTTCGTGTTTTTCTTCATGCTTCTTTATCCCTTCGCCTGGGTGCGCAACGCGGGCAGTCCCGTGGCCGCCGCGGCGGGCGGAGCGATGCTGGCGCGCAAATCGGCGCTGGCGGCGGCGGGCGGCCTGTCTGTTATCCGCGATGAATGGATCGACGATTGCGCGCTGGCCCGTTTGATGAAAAAACAGGGGCCGCTCTGGATCGGCCTTGCCGGCAATACCTTTAGCGTCCGCCCTTATGCCACGCTGAAAAGCATCTGGAAAATGATCGCCCGCAGCGCGTACAGCCAGCTTCGCCATTCGCCCTTGCTGCTGCTGGTCACGGTGGCGGCGATGGCGCTGGTGTTTTTCGTCCCGGCGGCGGCGCTTGTTTTGGGTAGCCCGGCCGTGCAATTCACGGGTTTTTGCGGCCTTGGGCTGATGGCTCTCATCTATCTGCCCATGGTCCGCTTTTATGGCTTGCAGCCCTATTGGATACTGACCCTGCCGGGCGCGGCGGCGGTTTATCTGCTGGCCACGCTGGATTCCGCCCGTCATCACTGGAAGGGGCATGGCGGGGAATGGAAGGGGCGGGCGCGGCGGCCGAAAAGCCCGTTACCGCCAGACCAAGCATCATGACGGCGCAAACCATCAGCGGCAAAAACCGCCGGAACGAGAATTTTCCGGTCGGCTCCTTCCTGATCCGCGCCGGTTTGCGCCCGCAGGTGCATTGCTTTTACGATTTCGCCCGCGCCGCCGACGACATCGCCGACGACCCGCTGCTGGAATCTTCCGGGAAAATCCGCCGCCTTGATGCCTTCGACGCCGCGCTGGCCGGGAAAAGCAATGACGTGGCCGTGGCGGTCGCGCTACGCGAAAACCTTGCTGAAAATGGCATCACGTCCCGGCACGCGCGCGATTTGCTGGTGGCCTTCCGCCGCGACGCCACCAGGCGGCGCTACAAAGACCTGGACGAGCTGCTCGACTATTGCCGCTATTCCGCCATGCCGGTGGGACGTCATGTGCTGGCGCTGCACGGCATCGGGCAGGAGGCCTGGCCTGCCAGCGATGCCTTGTGCGCCGCGTTGCAAATCATCAACCACATGCAGGATATGGGCGACGACTACCGCGAGCTGGACCGCGTTTATATTCCGCAAGACATGCTGGCGGCCCACGGCGCCTCCCTTGCCGGTATCGGGCATGAAAGCCTCGGCCCGGCCTTGCGCAGGACGCTGGATGATATAATCGGCCTTCTGCGCCCCATGCTGGAAGAGGCGCGCGATCTTCCCCGCCATGTGCCCGATCTGCGGCTGAAGGCCGAAACTTCGGTGATTGTTGCGCTGGCCGAAGCCATGACGGCCCGCCTTGCGCGCCGCGACCCTTTGGCCGAAAATGCCAGGCTGTCAAAATCTCAGGTTGCCGCGTCCGCCGTACTTGGCCTGCTGCGCATGTGGACCTGACCCCAAGCACCGGTTAGAATAAAGGCTTCGAGATGCTTCAATGAACATTCCGGGCAGGTTCGCGCGGCGAACGCGGCCCGGAATTCCTTTTGTTTGATAAAAATGGAATTCCCGCTTCCCTGCTTCGCCTTCGGCATTGGAAACAGTAATGCCCGTCCCCTCGATCCTTGAAGCCAAAACACCGCGGGAAGCGCTGGATTGCGTCAAAAACTCCGGCAGTTCTTTTCTGCTGGGCATGATGGCGGTGCCGCGCAAGCGCCGCGCCGCCATGTTCGGGCTTTATGCCTTCTGCCGCGCGGTGGATGATATCGCCGACGATTTCGCGGACTCCACCATCCGCCTTTCCCGGCTTCAGGAATGGCGCGCCCATGTTGAAAGGCTTTTCGCGGGAGAGGCCACGCATCCCGTTATGGAACTCCTGCAGCCGGGAGTTGCGGAATACGGGCTGGCGAAGGAAGATTTTCTTGCCGTCATCGAAGGCATGGAAATGGACGCGGCGGAGGACATCCAGGGCCCGGCATGGGCGATGCTGGATGCCTATTGCGACCGCGTGGCCAGCGCCGTGGGCCGCGCCAGCGTGCGCATTTTCGGCGATACGTCGGACGCGGCGCCGGACCTCGCGCATCATCTGGGCCGCGCCTTGCAGCTTACCAACATCCTGCGCGATATCGACGAGGATGCCGGGCGCGGGCGGCTTTACATTCCGCGCGAGGCGCTGGACGAAGCCGGCATCGCGGCCGAAGACCTGGACGGAATCCTGATCCATCCATCCTTCGACCACGCCTGCCGGGCGGTGGCGCGCAAGGCCGCGCATCATTTCGACCTGGCCGATGCCGCGCTGCTCAAATGCAACCGGCGCAGGGTGAAGGCCGCCCGCCTGATGCGCGATTATTATGAACGCCTGCTCTACCGCCTTCTGGTGCAGGGCTGGGACGTGCCGCGCTTTCGCGTAAGCCTCGGCTTTTTCGACAGGCTCGGCCTCATGCTGCGGGCGATGATGCCATGAATTTAAAGGGTCGTGAGGGTCAGAAGGGGCATGAGGGCCAAAGACCCTTGACGACCCTCCGCGACCCTTTGCGACCCTTGTGACCCAAATGACCAATTCCACCATCCACATCATCGGCGCGGGGCTCGCGGGTTTGTCGGCGGCGGCGCATCTGGCGGCCGCCGGACGCAAGGTGGCGCTGTATGAGGCCGCGGCGCAGGCGGGTGGACGCTGCCGGTCCTATCATGACAGGGAACTGGGTTGCCGCATCGACAACGGCAATCATCTCATGCTTACCTGCAACACGGCGGCGCTGTTTTATCTGGAGCTGATCGGCGCCGAAAGAACCATGGCGGTCGCGCCCCGCGCCCTGTTTCCTTTTGCCGACCTGCAAGGCGGCAAGCGCTGGAAGCTGGCCATGAACGAGGGGAAGATTCCCTGGTGGATTTTCAACCCCGCCGCCCGCGTGCCGGAGAGCCGCGCGCCCGATTACCTGAAAGACATAAGCCGGTTGTTGCGGGCCGGGCCCTTGCAGACAGTGGCCGGGGTCCTGAACGCCGAAAGCGTTCTTTTCCGCAGGCTGTGGTCGCCGCTTTGCGTATCCATCATGAACACGCAAGCCGCCGAGGCCTCGGCCCGCCTGTTCGCCCATGTGCTGCGCGAGGCCTTTGCCGAAGGCGGGCGCGGGCTTCATGTTCTCTTGCCGCGCGAGGGGCTGTCGGAAAGTCTTGTCGATCCCGCCCTGAAATTCATCGGCACGCGCGGCGGCAAGGTTCATTTCGGCCGGCGCTTGCGCGCGCTGGAAAAGGCGAATGACGAAATCCGCAGGCTGGTTTTTGCCGACGGCGCGGTGGAGCTTGCGCGCTGGGACTGGGTGGTGCTGGCCGTTCCGCCCTGGAATATCGCCGAATTCGTGCCGCGGATCCCCGCGCCGGACGCGGCGCGCGGCATCGTGAACGCGCATTTCCGTGTTCCTTACAAGTCAATCAGCGAAACGGGCGTCACCGGCGTGATCGGCGGCACGGTGGAATGGGTGTTCGAAAAGGAGGGGCTGCTTTCCACCACTACCAGCGCCGCCGAGAAGATTATTGACCGGGATGCCGAAGCGCTTGCCATGCTTTTGTGGAAGGATGCCGCGAAGCTTTACGGCTTGCCTGAAACCCCCCCGCCGCCGCACCGCGTCGTCAAGGAAAAGCGGGCGACCTTTGCCGCCACGCCCGGCCAGATCATCCGCCGCCCGAAAATCGAAGCCCGCTCCGGCAATCTGGTGGTATGCGGCGACTGGACGGCGACCGGCCTTCCCTCGACCATCGAAGGAGCCGTCCGCTCCGGCCGCGAGGCGGCCACGGCCATCCTCCCGCCCGCCGAACGGCGGTTTGGCCGGGGGGTGGAATCGGCACCCATCCATCTATGGAAAAACGAACATTTCTATACGCCCCGGAGAGCGAAGTAACCCGCCTTCGGCCTCCTTATACCAACGGTTTTATAAACTGATCCATACCCCAAGGAGAGCTGTCATGCCCGCCCCCGCTTTCGCGGGGGCGGGCATGACGGGTTATCTTATGGCGTGTGTCCGTTCATAAGTTTGTTGGTATAACAAGGTAAATTCAGGATTGTTTAAGTTCCATTAGGCATTCTTGTCCTGTGTTTGGGAGAAGGGGCAACCAAGGCATGCCGAAAGACAGCAAAACAGATCAGACTGGTGAAAGACTTATAAAACAACTTCGGCGCCGGGTAAAATACTCGGCCATGAGACTTCCAGATTCCAACAAGGGCATGATCGCCGCTGCTGAGTGCGTTGCGCGCGAAAGCGGCCATGAGCCCCAAACCCCCGGCCAGGGAGTTGTGGAGCGCAAAGGGTATTTTTATAGGCCGGACATCAAAAGGGCCGGTCATTCGAAAAGCGTTACAATACCAACCGACAAGGGCAGGCTAAGGATTGGCGACACGAAAACAGAAGGTGTTGGTAATGCTGATAACACTAGTGTCCTGATGATAGAGGAACTACCACAAAATGGTCCCGGACGAATAACCGATCTGTCGGTGTGGGGGAAGGAGGCCCGTGTACGGACAGAGGCGTCCCCCCAAGATGACAAGGGGAGGCTTGTAGTTGGCCGCCATTTTGGTGAGGTGGCAAAAAAAGACCGCGTCCTTTCGCAAATAGTCGACACCGCAAAAAAATGCGGCCTGCTCCAGCCATTGATGTAAAGATCAAGCCAGCGCCCTTGCCACCCAATAGGTCACGCCTGCCGCGGCATAGGCCAGCGCGAACAGGTAACCGGCCATAAAAGCGGTCCATTTCCAGCTTCCGGTCTCGCGCCGGGCCACGGCAAGAGTGGCGAAGCACATCGGCGCGTAAACATACCAGGCCAGAAAGGCCAGGGCGGTCGGCAGGGTCCAGGCGTTTTGCAGCGTGGCGGAGAGGCTTTTTTCCAGCGCGCCGCCCGTGTCCGCCACGGCATAAACCGTGCCAAGCGCCGCCACCGCCACCTCGCGCGCGGCCATGCCGGGCACGAGGGCGATGCAGATTTCCCAATTAAAACCGATGGGGCGGAACAGCGTTTCCAACACCCGGCCAAGCTGTCCCGCGAAACTGTAATAGATGGCCGGTTCGGACGCGCCGCCGGGCGGGGCGGGGAAGCTTGCCAGAAACCACAGCATGATGGCGGTGAGTAAAATGATCGTTCCCGCGCGGCGTAAAAAGGCATAGGCCCGCGTCCACAGTCCCAGCAGCAGGTCGCGCGGGACGGGAAGCTGGTATTTCGGCAATTCCATCAACAAGGGCTGCGCGCGCCCCTTTGCAAGGGTGAATTTCAAAACCGCCGCCATGGCAAGCGCGCTGAGAATTCCCGCGATGTAAAGCCCGAACATCACAAGCCCCTGCAAGCCGATGCCCCCGGCCACCGCGTGGTTGGGGATGAAGGCCGCGATAATCAGCGTGAAAACCGGCAGGCGGGCCGCGCAGGTCATCAGCGGCGCGATCATGATGGTGGTCATGCGGTCGCGCGGCGGATCAATCACGCGGGTGGCCATGATGCCGGGAATGGCGCAGGCGAAGCTGGACAAAAGCGGAATGAAGGCGCGGCCGTTCAGGCCCACGGCGCTCATCAGCCGGTCCATCAGGAAGGCGGCGCGGGTCATGTAGCCGCTTTGCTCCAGCAGCAGGATAAAGGCGAACAGCAACAATATTTGCGGCAGGAAAATCACCACCGAGCCCACGCCGGCAATCACGCCATCGCTTATCAGGTCCGCCATCCAGCCTTGCGGCAAATGCGCCGAAGCCTGCGCCTGGAACCAGCCGAACAGGGATTCGATGGCGTTCATCGGCGCTTCGGCCCAGCTAAACACCGCCTGAAACATCAGGAACACCACCGCCAGCAGCACCAAAGGCCCCGCCACGGGATGCAAGGCGATGGAATCAACGGCGCGGGTCAGGCGAAGAACGGCGCCTTCGCTTAACAGGACATGATCGGCAATCATGCGGGCGCGGCGCTGAAGCTCGCGCAGATCGGCCGCGTCCAGCGGGCGGTAGTTTTCGGAAGCGCAAGGGGTGGCGGCGAGGGTTTTCAGGATTTGCGGCAGCTTCGCGCGCAACTCGTTCAGCCCCGCGCGGCGCACCGCCACGGTGGGGATCACCGGCAGGCCAAGCTCCTGGGAAAGGCGGTGAATGTCGATGCGGATGCCGTTGCGCGCGGTCAGATCCATCATGTTCAGCGCCACGATCATGGGCATGCCGAGCCGCTGCATTTCCAGCACCAGACGCAGGCCAAGGCGCAGATTGGTGGCGTCCACCACGCACACAAGGAAAGAGGGGCGCGGGTCATGCGCGCGCCTGCCAAGCAGCACCTCGCGGGCGATGGTATGGTCGATGCCGGGCGCGTCCAGGCTGTAGGCGCCGGGAAGATCGACCAGTTCAATCTCGCAATCGTCAGCAAGCACGGCGCGGCCCCAGCGGCGCTCGACCGTGGCGCCGGGATAATTGGCCACTTTCTGGCGGCCGCCGGTCAATCCGTTGAACAGGGCGCTCTTGCCGCAATTCGGCACGCCCGCCAGCGCAAGGCGAAAGACCGGCCGGGGCGTGAGGGAACTCGCTTCCGTCACGAGCGGTTGCGGGAAGCGTGGCGCGGAAAGCAGGGCCTTTGCACAAGCGCCAGGCGTGCCGCAGGGCGCGTGACGAAGAGAGAGCGGGTTACTTCACGGGGCTCCTGACGGAAGTTCATTCGGCGGCCTCTTGTACGCCCCCGGCCGCCAGCGGCTCGACCTCGATAAAGCGGGCGTTCTCGCGCCGGATGGCGATGACATGCTCGCCGCTTTGCACCGCCAGCGGATTGCCGAACAGACCGCGATGCAGCACCTCGACGATTTTTCCTTCCTCAAGCCCGATCTCAATCAGGTTGCGCTCGCCTTCCGCGCAGGAAGCGCCGCCGACAATGCGGGTAATGCGCGCGCGCCGGTGAAGCGGCAAATCGGAAAGGGCAAAGAGCATATGCGTCAAGCCTTTGAAAACAAGAACGCTCCAGCCTAGCCCAGTTAAGAATGGCTTGCAATTTGGATTTTCTAGGGGTAGTGGGTCAATTTGCTTTTATATTCATGCTCGCGGAAGCGGGCATCCCATTTTTCTTGGAAAAAAAATGGAACCCCCGCCGGGGTCTTGGCGCACCCGTTGCGCCGAAGCTTGCGGAGGCGAACAGGCGGGAGTCTACGCTGTAAATCCGCTGGTTATGCACCATGGGTTTAAAGCGTGGATGCCCGCCGTCGCGGGCATGACATCGGTTCTGTTTAGGGTCTGAACTCAATTAGAAATGAATCAAACCAAACAAATAACTGCTCATTCCGGCGAAAGCCGGGGTGAGAAGTTGTTTTTTCGAATAAAAAAACCTGCTTAATTGAGTCCAGACCCTAGTAGGATTTGTTCCAAGTACAAAACGCGAGGGCAACATGAAAACGCGCAAGATCAACCCGGCGCATCCGGGCCGCGTCCTGAAACAGGAATTCATGGAGCCGCTTGGCGTGAGCAATTACAGGCTCGCGCGCGCTTCCGGCCTTTCGCAAACGCTGATCGGCCGCATCGTATGCGGCAAGGCGGGCATTACCGCGCCGGTCGCCTTGCGGCTGGAGGCGGTGTTCGGCATGGATGCCGAAACCTGGCTCAACATGCAAAGCACATATGACCTTCTTTTGGCGCGGCAAAGCGACGGCGGCACCACGCGCAAGGCCGCACGGCGAATTGCGGATGAAATAAGGGCATAAGCGAAGCGTTTCTTACACCGTTTTCTCAAACGCCTCTTCCCATGTGCCTTGCGTGGCGGCCTTGGAGTATTCGGTGGCGCGGGCCTCGAAGAAATTGGCGTGCTCCATGCCGTTCAGAATATCGTCCATCCAGGGAAGCGGGTTTTTCTCGACGCCATAGATGGGCTTCAGCCCAAGCTGTTCCAGCCGCCGGTCGGCGATATGGCGGATATAGTGTTTCACTTCGTCCGCCGTCAGGCCTTCCACCGGGCCCAGTTCGAAGGCCAGATCGATAAACGCATCTTCGTGGTGGACGATGGTCCGGCAGGCCTCCACGATGTCGTTCCGTAGCCTGTCCGTCCACACATCGGGGTTTTCCTCAATGAAGGTGCGGAACAGGCGGATAATGCTTTGCGTGTGCAGCGTTTCATCGCGCACCGACCATGTCACGATCTGTCCCATGCCCTTCAGCTTGTTGAAGCGCGGGAAGTTCATCAAAATGGCGAAAGAAGCGAAAAGCTGAAGCCCTTCGGTAAAAGCGCCGAACACCGCCATGGTGCGGGCGATTTCATAGGGATTTTCGACATTGAATCCCTGCATGTAGTCGTATTTGTCCTTCATCTGCTTGTAGCGCAGGAAGGCCGAATACTCGATCTCCGGCATGCCGATGGTGTCCAGCAGGTGCGAATAGGCGGCGATATGCACCGTCTCCATGTTCGAAAACGCCGCCAGCATCATGCAGACTTCGGTCGGCTTGAACACGCGGGCGTAGTGACGCATGTAGCAGTTGTTCACTTCCACGTCCGCCTGCGTGAAGAAGCGGAAAATCTGCGTCACGAGATTGCGCTCGCCCTCGGTCAGCTTCTTGTGCCAGTCCTTCACGTCGTCGGCCAGCGGCACTTCTTCGGGCAGCCAGTGAATCTGCTGCTGCTTGAGCCACATCTCATAGGCCCAGGGATAGTGAAACGGCTTGTAGACAGGGTTGTCGGTGAGGAGGTTGGGCATGGGAGCTTTGGCAGGCATAAGTTGGAAAAATTACAACCTTTGGTCACGGCGTCATTGCGGGCGGCCAACGGAAGCGACGCAATCCAGAAGACTTATAAATTAAAGGTGCTGAATTGCTTCGCCGGCCCCTATGGGCCTCCTGGCAATGACGAAATGAAGAAACAGAAAGTTTACTTGGAACCGCTTCTTTGGATCTGCCCAAGGATGTCAAGGCACCACTCAACCTCGATGCGGGCGAGTTGCGTTTTTTCGTCTTCCGAATAATTTTCCGCGCCGTCCTGGGTGATCTCGCGGAAGAGGCGCAGCGCCTCGAACGCGGCCACGTAGGACACCTCTTCCTTCATGCCCTCCGGCAGGCGCCGGGCAATCCGGCGGCCGAGCGTGGCCTTGGTCAGCTCGGCAAGGTCCACCACGATTTCCTGGCGAAAGCCGCGCATGGAGTCCGGAGTGAGGGGGAGAAGGGAGTGGGGAGTCGTTTGCATGCTACGCTCGTTTCCTTCAAAAGCCGGTGGGGAAGCCGGGTTACATAGACCCAAACAGGCGGCCTGTCACCTCTCTTTTATATCACTGACAGGACAGGCATTCCTCGTATTTATTACTTTCATCAACGGATTCAACGAGTGTCGCGCCGCTCATGGGCAGGCGGGGCTCGTCATTGGCCGCTGGTTTTGGGGTATTCCTGTCAAGAAAGCTTTTCGCGGTATCGGTATTCTCGGCCCGCGCCACCGAGCGCGAGCGGCAATAATAAAGACTCTTCACGCCTTTTTTCCATGCCGTGAAATGAATCTGGTGCAGATCGCGCTTGTGCACGTTGGCGGGCAGGAAGATGTTCAGGCTTTGCGACTGGCAGATGAAAGGCGCGCGGTCGGCCGCGAGTTCGACGACCCAGCGCTGATCGATTTCGAATGCGGTGCGGAACACCATTTTTTCCTGCTCCGACAGGAAGGGCAGATGCTGCACCGATCCTTCCAGCAGCGTGATTGAGCGCCAGACGTCATCATTGTTCTGGCCGTATCTGGCCAAAACCGTCTCAAGATGCTTGTTGCGCACGGGAAAGGAACCGGAAAGCGTCTTGTGGGTATAGGAGTTGCCCACAATCGGCTCGATGCCCGGCGAAGCCCCGCCGCAAATGATGGATATGGAGGCCGTCGGGGCGATGGCGATCTTGTTGGAAAAACGCTCATTGATGCCGAAATCCTTGGCGTCGGGGCAGGCGTCCCTGGTTTGCGCCAGAAGCTGCGAAGCCTTGTCGGCCTCCGCCTTGATGTGGCTGAAAACGCGCTTGTTCCATACCTTGGCCATCACCGACTCCCACGGCACGCCTTGCGCCTGAAGGAAGGAATGAAAGCCCATCACGCCGAGACCCACCGAGCGTTCGCGCATGGCGGAATAGCGGGCGCGGGCCATCTGGCCGGGCGCGCGTTCGATGAAATCCTGCAAGACATTGTCGAGGAAGCGCAGGCAATCGGTGATGAAAGAAGGGTGTTCCTGCCATTCCAGAAAGTATTCCAGATTGAGTGACGAGAGGCAGCATACGGCCGTGCGGTCCTGGCCAAAGCGGTCGGGGCCGGTGGACAGGGTGATCTCCGAGCAGAGATTCGACATCTTGACCATGTGTCCCGCCAGCTTCTGGTGTTCGGGCAGGGCGCGGTTCACATGGTCGATGAACAGAAGATAAGGCTCGCCCGTTTCGACGCGGGCGGTCAGGATGCGAATCCAGAGCGCGCGGGCGGAGATGCGGCGGATGACGCTGTTGTCCTTGGGACTCGTCAGGGCCCATTCCTCGTCGTTTTCCACGGCGCGCATGAAGGCGTCGGGAATGACCACGCCATGATGCAGGTTCAGGGATTTGCGGTTGGCGTCGCCGCCGGTCGGGCGGCGCATTTCGATGAATTCCTCAATCTCCGGGTGGCTGACCGGCAGGTAGGTGGCCGCCGATCCGCGGCGCAGGCTTCCCTGGCTGATGGCGAGCGTCAGCGCGTCCATCACCTTGATGAAGGGCATGATGCCCGATGTCTTGCCGTTGCCGCCCACCTTTTCGCCGATGGAGCGCAGATTTCCCCAATAGCTGCCGATGCCGCCCCCTCTGGCGGCCAGCCACACATTCTCGTTCCATAAATCGACAATGCCGGTCAGGCTGTCGCTGGCCTCGTTCAGGAAGCAGGAGATCGGCAACCCGCGCTCGGTGCCGCCATTGCTCAGAACCGGCGTGGCGGGCATGAACCACAGATTGCTCATATAGTCGTAGATGCGCTGGGCGTGGGCGGTGTCGTCGGCATAATGCATGGCCACGCGGGCGAACATGTCCTGCGGGTCTTCGCCGGGCAGAAGATAGCGGTCTTCCAGCGTGGCATGGCCAAAAGGCGTCACCCGGCCGTTGCGCGACCGGTCAAGAATAACCTTGGGGCCCTGTTCAACCTGGACGACATCAAACATCGACGGACTCCTTAGTACTTCGCGGGCGGGCAAATCAGCCGCCGCAAGGGGTGAAAGCGCGGATTTTGGATTGTGGAGCCGAATTCGGCCCACCGGTCCATGAACAGCCACGAAGGCAAGAACGGCTTGGCATTGCGTGTCCTCCGCAGCTATCCACAGCTATTGATAAGTGTCGGTGTGGATAAGACTGTAACCACCACATATTGTGGAAATGAAAAATCATAATACCAAAGATTGCGTTAAAGTCACCAATCAAGGAGTTTATTCCGCTATGCAAAAAACACTGGGTTAACCTTGGATCAAATCTGTTTTGGTTCACGAATTTATTTTTGGATTCTGTCCGGATTCTTTTCTTTCTCCACCAGATTTTTGCTGAAAGGAAAGAAAATAATCGGGTTTGGAAAGCTTTTTTGGAAAAAACGCCAAGCAAGAGACCCCACCTCGCCAGAAAATAAAAAGCACGGATTTTGCCGAATGAAATTCAGGCATCTGTTATTCTCTCGATTGGCATTTCTTCTTTTCTTCTTACGTGTACACGCAAAAATAGATAATAAACACCACTTTAAAATTTTTATTCTGCCTTACGAATGCTCAGTCCTGCACGACCATTTCGAATCCTGCACATCATGGCCAGCCGCGGCCTTGGCGGGGCGGAAACCTATGCGGGCGACATCATGCTGAGCCTCCATGGGGCGGGCGTCGATCAGGACGTGGTGATGGCGAAGGATGCCCCGCGCCGCGCCGAGATTGCCGCCGCAGGCGTTCGCGTCCATGGGAATATTCTGGCGGCTCCCCTGCGCGGCATGCAAAAAGCGCGGCTGCGCCGCCTGGTGGAGCAGGCAAAACCCGGCCTGATCCATTGCTGGATGCGCCGCGCGGCAAGCCTTGTTCCTGAAAAAACGGGCATACCGGTCATCGGCTGGTTCGGCGGCTATTACGACCCGCGCCATTTCGCCCGCTGCACGCAGTTTGCCGGTGTCACGCGGGATATTGTGGCTCACATGATTGCGCAAGGCGTGCCTGCCGGTCACGCCCATTTTGTGCCGACTTTTCCCGATGTGAAGGACGGGCCGCCGGTGGACCGCGTCCACCTGCAAACGCCCGAAAAAGCGAAGGTGATTTTGGCGCTTTCCCGCCTTCACCCCAAAAAAGGGCTGGATACGCTGTTGCGCGCCGCGCAGGGTCTGGCGGGCGTTCATCTGTGGCTTGCGGGCGAGGGACCGCTCCGGCGCGCGTTGCAGCGCCTTGCGCGTACGTTGAACATGGAAGAGCGCGTGCGCTTCCTTGGCTGGCGCACCGACCGGGGCGCGCTTTTACGGGCGGCGGATGTCTGTGTGCTGCCTTCGCGCTATGAGCCGTTCGGCACCGTGATTCTGGAAGCCTGGGCGGCGAAAACGCCGCTGGTGGCCTGCCGGAGCGCCGGTCCCGCCGCGCATGTCGAGGACGGGGAAAACGGCCTGCTCGTTCCCATTGATGATGTCAAAGGTCTCGCCGAAGCCTTGAAGCGCGTATTGGATGATAAATCCTTGCGGCAAAGGCTGATTGAAGGCGGCCATGCCCGTTATCAGGACGACTATACGCGCGAAGCGGTAACAAAACGCATGATTGCCCTTTACCGTGAGTTGACGGGGAGACAGGCAAAGTAATTATAGCCGTACCCATTCATTTCCATGCATCCCACCCCGAACACTCCCGCGGAAGCGGGAGTCTCGTTTAGGGTCTAGACTCAATTAGAAATGAATCAAACCAAACAGATAGCTGCTCATTCCGGCGCAAGCCGGAATCCAGCAACCGCCGAAGGCGGGTGCATGAAGCCTCCGGCTTCATGCTGGACCCCGGCTGGAGCCTGCCCCTGCCCCCGCCTTCGCGGGGGTAAACTCCAGCGGGGGCGGGAATATGCATATGGGCAATCCCCATATGAAAATTATTTGGTTTTGCTATAGACATGGCAGAAACATGTCCTCCTCCCTTTGGGAGGGGATAGGGGAGGGATATCGAAAAGGGTCGAGAGGGTCATAAGGGGTCAAGAGGGTCAAAGACCCTTGAGCCTCCTATCCCTCCAGTTATCTCTCCCCTTTGCTCCCTCTCCGCCTTCGCTCCGCGAGCTACGGCGGACGAGCTTTCTCCAAGGACCCGCCGGAGCCTTGGCGCAGGCGGGCCGGAGGCAGGGGAATATTCCGGCGCGATCAGGAACCACGCACATGAAACAGGAAAACGCCTCATCCCTTGTCAATGCCGCCTCGTTTCTGGTTTTCGGACTTGCCGCGAGCTGGGGCGTTTTCGTGGGCGGAGCTTATGGCGCCATCGGCATCATCGGCGCCTTGCTGATGTGGGGCGCGGTGACAATCACCGACCGGCGCCCCGCCTTTCCCGACAGGACAATGCTTCTTTTCTGCCTTGCGGTGCTGGTGATGATAACGGCGCTGCTGCCCTTCGCGGCCTGGCCAAGGGAAAGCAACCGCGAGACCCTTCAGGCCGTTTCCATCATCCTGCCGCTTCTGCTGCTGGCAAGCCCGCGCGTGCAGGAGCGCGTGGCGCGGAACCCGTGCTTGTTTTCCGTTTTGCCGTGGCTGCTTGCGTTTTTTCTTCTGGCCCTCGCGGTGGAGCATGTGCTGAAAGCGCCGGTGATGCGTTATTTTTCACCGGGCGGATGGGAATCGGAAACCGGCAATCTTGAGGATTTCCTCACCCGCTATAACCGCGGCATTTCCTATGCGCTGATGCTGGGCTGGGCGGTGGCCGGCGCGTTGTGGAGCAAGGGAAAGCGCCATACGGCGTTGTTTCTTGCACTGGCTTTTGTGCCCGCGCTGGCGCTGACGGAATCCAGCGCCGCGCAGGCGGCGCTGGCGGGCGCGGTGCTGGTGGTGGCGCTGGCTTCCTTCGCGCCGGCGCTGACGCGCTGGTTGTTGAGCGCGGGGATTTTGGTCAGCCTTTCCTGGCCGGCGGTGACGGCAAAGCTTTTTCTGCTCTGCCGCGATGGCCTGAAGGCGTTGCCGGAATCCTGGCACACCCGCATGGAAATCTGGGATTTTCTTTCCTACCGCATTCCCGCCCGGCCCTTTCTGGGATGGGGCATGGGCGGCACGCCGCAAATGCTTCCCGCCGGGCCGAACGGGGCGCTGTATGAATACGTGCATGAGCCGGTGGGGCATCCGCATAATGCGGTGATTCAGCTTTGGCTGGAGCACGGCATTCTCGGCCCGGTGCTGGGCGTTGTTTTTGCCCTGCTGATGCTGCGGCGCGCGTCACGCCTGCCGCGTTCGCTTGTTCCCTTTGCCTTCGGCGCATGGACCGTGGCGTTTGCCCTTTCGCTTGTTGCCTATGATTTTTGGTCCGATTCCCTTCTGGCCGCCTTTGCCCTGACGGCTTTTGCCTTTTCCGTTGCCGCAAAAAGGCTGGAAAAGCCGGATCACGAAAATTCCCCGTAAAGGACTCGGAAAAAACAAATGTTTTTCAATCGACTCGGAGATTTTGGCCCCTTTATGTTCTCAGAATTAACCAAATATTGACCATATCTGCATCAAGATATCGTGTGCGGGTGAGTCGTGTCACTACAACATCTTGTGGCCGTCACCTTGGCCATAACAATCTGTCTGTCAGGAAACAGAGATGAACACCGACTTCAAATCCCTCGAAAGGCGCTACGGAACATTGCTGGCCCTGAAGATAAAGGAGGAAATAGCCCGCGCTGAACAGCAGCGCTTTACCTTCTACCGCATACCGGAAAGCTTCAGAACCCTGCATCGTGAGCTTCTTTCCGGCGATGAGGACGTGGTAACGTCCCCCCGGTTGGTGCGCCGCGTGGGTTAGGATTTACTGTCGCGCTTTTCAGCGCAGGATGGGACTTTGTTATTAATAATCAAATGACTAAGTCATTCAAATGACTAAATAGTTTAAAAAAATTGTACAGAATAGATATTTATCTTGCATCCGGCATAATCCCATCCTAAAAAACAGTACCGAATACGGAATTTCTCCGTCGGTACGGATCGCTGTTTTAGTCGACGGTCAGGAAGATTGCCTGCGTTTTGTGTCCGAGGCGCAGGAATGATGGTGATGGGACACTCCTAAGATCTATCCCAAACTCATTCAGCCCCGCGCTCTTGTGGCGCGGGGTTTTTTTTGATGCGCGGCCATGCGCGCAGTGAATAAATGGCGCGATGACTCTGGAACAGATTCTGGTTGAGGCCACGGCAAGGCTGGAGAAGGCCGGCGTATACAGTCCTCGCGCCGATGCCGAACTGATCGCGGCCTATGTGCTGCACCAGCCGCGCGAGGCGTTGATGCGGCAGCCAAAGCGCGAACTGGGTGAAGCCGCGCGGCAGGCGTTTCGGGATGTTCTGGCAAGACGCGAAGCGCGCGAGCCCTTGGCGCGCATTTTCGGCTTCATCGAATTTTACAGGCTCATCATCGAAGTGGCGCCCGGCGTGTTCGAGCCGGTGATTGAATCGGAAAGCCTCGTGGAGCACGCCCTGATTTTTCTGGAAAAGCGCGAGGGACCGCTCCGCGTCCTGGATCTTGGCGCCGGCACGGGCTGTTTGCTTTTGGCGCTTCTTTCGGTTCTGCCGCGGGCCACCGGGCTTGGCATTGACATCAATCCCGACGCGGTGGCGCTTGCAAAGCGCAACGCCGCGCGCGCGGGGTTGCAGGACCGCGCCGAATTCCGCGTCAATGACTGGACGAACGGGCTGGAAGGTCCGTTCGACCTGGTGATCGGCAACATTCCCTACATTCCCTCGCGCCGGGTGGTCCGGCTTGTGCCGGAGGTGCGCCTGTACGATCCCCGTGAATCCCTGGATGGCGGGGCGAACGGGCAGAATTTTTACCGCCGCATCGCGCGCGATTTTCACAAGCTGGCGGCTCCCGGCGGCATGGGCATTTTTCAGGCGGTGCAAAGCTTTGCCGCGCGCACCCTGCGGACTTTCCGTTCTTACGGGCTGGAGGCGGCGCTCAAGCGCAATCACTTCGGCATGCCCGTGGGCGTTGCCATATTTCGTGGCAGAGAGCCGCCCAAAGGGTTCCTTGGCAAAATCCTTTATCAGGCGCGGCTGCTGCTGATGAAGTTGTTCCTGCTTTGATAGGGTCATAAGGGTCGTAAGGGGCAGGAGGGTCTTTTTTGATCCTGTTGACCCTTCAACCCCTTTCGACCCTGCCATTTCCCCTTATATTTGACAGAAAGCGCGGGATAACCTACCCATTCAGGCTGATACGGGAGAAAATTGGTCCATGAAAGTTGTCCTTGCCCAGCCGCGCGGATTTTGCGCGGGCGTGGAGCGCGCCATTGAAATTGTTGAAGAAGCCCTGCAACGTTTCGGCCCGCCGGTCTATGTGCGTCACGAAATCGTGCATAACCGCCATGTGGTGGAGCGCCTGCGCGAAAAGGGGGCCGTATTCGTGAAGGATACCGACCAGATTCCCGAAGGGGCGATGGCCGTTTTCTCGGCGCATGGCGTTTCGCAGAAGGTTGAAGACCATGCGCGCGCGCGCGGGCTGGATTTGATCGACGCGACCTGCCCGCTCGTGTCCAAGGTGCATACCGAAGGCCAGCGCTACGCCAAGCAGGGATTCGAGATTATCCTGATCGGCCATCACGGCCACCCCGAAATCGAAGGCACGCTGGGCCGGATTCCCGGCACGGTGCATCTGATTTCGGAAGTGGAGGATGTGGCGAAACTTCAGGTGAGCACCGACAAGCTGGCCTATATCACCCAGACCACGCTTTCGGTGGACGACACGCGCGACGTGATCGTGGCCCTGCGCGCGCGTTTTCCCTCCATCGTCGGCCCGGCGACCAAGGATATCTGCTATGCCACGCAAAACCGCCAGGCGGCGGTGAGAGAGCTGGCCAAGCATGTGGACGTGGTGCTGGTCATCGGCGCGCATAACTCGTCGAATTCCAACCGCCTGCGCGAGCTGGCGGTCTCGGAAGGCGTCCCCGCCTATCTGATCGAGGATGAAAGCAAGCTGGATCCCGCCTGGCTTTCGGACAAGAAAACCGTGGGCATTACCGCGGGCGCTTCCGCGCCGGAAGATCTGGTTCAGGGTCTGGTGGAAACCTTGCGCCGCATCGGGCCGGTGGAGGTGAGCGTGCTGCCCGGCGTACAGGAAAACGTGAAGTTCCGCCTGCCCATGTCGCTTTCCAGGCCGCGCGAGCGGCAAAGGGGCGCGGCTTGATTTTTTAAAGGTTAGCGTTTTGCAAAAGACAAGCCAGATTCCCCTCCCTCTGGGAGGGGTTAGGGGAGGGAAAACAATGCGCATGGCGTTAGGTTCAATGGACAATTACCAACACGAACATTCCCGCGGAAGCGGGAATCCCATTTGTTTTCAGGAACAAATTGGATTCCGGGTCGCGGTTGCTGCGCAACCTTGCCCGGAATGTTCATTTAGTCTTTTCAATGACTTGAGCTTAATTGTCCATTGAACCTATGGCATCAACCCTCCCCCGACCCCTCTCCGCCTTCGCTCTTCAAGCTTTGGCGGACAAGCTTTCTCCAAGGACCCGCCGGAGCCTTGGCGCAGGTGGGCCAAAGGGAGGGGAGATTGATCCGCGCCCTGGTTTGGTTTTGTGTGAGTGAGGATTTATGACCGTACCCCTTCACCAGCAACTCGCCATTGGCGGCTATATCGCCGGCCAGCACGTGAAGGCCTTTTTCAAGGGCCGGAAAACCCCGCGCTACCCGCTGGTGCTGATGCTGGAGCCGCTGTTCCGGTGCAATCTGGCTTGCGCCGGCTGCGGCAAGATCGATTATCCCGACCCCATCCTCAACAAGCGCCTGTCGGTGGAGGAATGCCTGGCGGCGGTGGATGAATGCGGCGCGCCGATGGTGGCCATTCCGGGCGGCGAGCCCTTGCTGCACAAGGACATGCCGGAAATCGTCCGGCGGATCATTGCCCGCGGGAAATACGTCACGCTTTGCACCAACGCGCTGTTGCTGGAAAAGAAGATCGGCCAGTACCAGCCCTCCCGGTACTTCAACTGGTCCATCCATCTGGACGGGCTGAAGCCGGAGCACGACCGCTCGGTCTGCCAGGAAGGCGTATATGAAAAGGCGGTGGCGGCGGCGAAGCTGGCCAGACAAAAGGGTTTCCGCGTCAATATCAACTGCACGCTGTTTACCTCGAACTCCGATCCCGAACGGGTGGCGGCGTTTTTTGACGAGGTGATGGCGCTTGGCATCGACAACATCACCGTCTCGCCCGGCTATGCCTATGAGCGCGCGCCGGACCAGGAGCATTTCCTCAACCGCCGCGCCACCAAGGAGTTGTTCCGCAACATCTTCCGCGCGGGCGCAAGGGGGCAGGGAGCGGGCAAGCCCAGATGGAGCTTCAGCCAAAGCGGTCTTTACATGGATTTTCTGGCCGGGAACCAGACCTATGCCTGCACGCCCTGGGGCATGCCCACGCGCAACGTGTTCGGCTGGCAGCGGCCCTGCTATCTGCTGGGCGAGGGATACGCCAAAAGCTTCCGCGAGTTGATGGAAGACACGAACTGGGAGAATTACGGCACCGGCAATTACGAAAAATGCGCCGACTGCATGGTGCATTCGGGCTATGAGGCCACCGCGGCGATGGACGCCGTTTCAAATCCGCTGAAGGCTTTTGCCGTCGGCCTGCGCGGGCCGAAAACGGAAGGCGAATTCGCGCCGGAAATCCCGCTGGACAAGCAACGCCCGGCCGAATACGTGTTCGGCCGCCATGTGGAAACCGCCATGGCCGAGGCGGAAACCGAAGCCAAGGCCCGCAAGCAGGCCGTGGCCGCCACCCGCACCATCGCGGCGGAGTAGGAAATAATTTCCTCTCCTCTTGCCCGTCTTCGCTAAAGCTACGCCGGGCAAATTTGCAAACTCGCCCTGCGTAGCCGAAGGCGGAGCAGGGAGGCGGGTATCCACGCCTGTAATCTTTTGATTTGTTGGATTTAGAGCGTGGATGCCTGCCTTCGCGGGCATGACAGATGTGCCTATGGAACGGATCAGCTTATAAGACCGTTGGTATAACTGCTCATTCCGGCGCCCGGCTTCGCCTGCGGCTACGCCGAGGTCTTGGCGTACCCGTCGCGCCGAAGCTTTCGCGGAGGCGGAGAAGCCGGAATCCAGCAACCGCCGAAGGCGGTTGCATGTTGCCGAAGGCAACATGCTGGACCCCGGCTGGAGCCTGCCCCCGCGAAAGCGGGGGCCGGGGTGAGAAGTTGTTTTTTCAAATATAAAACCTGCTTAATTGAGTCCAGACCCTAAAGAGTCATAAGAGTTTTTATTGACCCCTCGTGACCTCTTGAGACCCTTACGCCCCTCTATGACGTGTGATCGAATGAGCCAGCCCACAGCCATAGCCCTCGACGCCATGGGCGGTGACCACGCCCCCGCCATGGTGATCGCGGGTGCTGCGCTGGCGGCCAAGCGGCATCCGTCCCTGCAATTCCACATTTACGGCGACGAGGGGAAGTTACGCCCGCTCGTCGCCCGTCACGCGGCGCTGGAATCGGCGAAGCTCTACCATACAACCGAGATCATTCCCGACGACATGAAGCCCTCGGTGGCACTGCGCCAGGGCAAGCGCTCCAGCATGCGCATGGCCATCGACGCGGTGAAGGAAGGTGCGGCGCAAGGCGTGGTCAGCGCGGGCAACACCGGCGCGCTGATGGCGATTTCGAAATTCGTTCTGGGGCTTTTGCCGGGCATCGACCGGCCGGCCATCACGTCCCTGCTGCCCACCATGCCGGGGCGCTGCGTGGTGCTTGATCTTGGCGCCAATCTGGAGTGCGGCCCGGATAACCTGGTGCAGTTCGCGATCATGGGCGCGCTGATCGCGCGGGTGGAGCTGGGGCTGGAGGAGCCGCGCATCGCGCTTTTGAACATCGGCAGCGAGGAAATGAAAGGCCATGATGAAATCCGCACGGCGGCGGCCATTCTGCGCGACACGCCGGCGCCGGGCCGCTTTATCGGCTATGTCGAGGCCGACGAGGTGCAACTCGGCCGGGCCGACGTGGTGGTCACGGACGGCTTTACCGGCAACATCGCCCTCAAGACCCTTGAAGGAACGGCCCGCCTTGCCGCCGGCTTCCTGCGCCAGGCGCTGCAAAGCTCGCTCAGCGCGCGGCTCGGCGCGCTGCTGGCGGGGGGCGCGCTGGCAAGGCTGCGCCAGCGCATCGATCCCCGCGCCTATAACGGGGCGATGCTGGTGGGGCTGCAAGGCGTGTGCGTGAAAAGCCATGGCGGCACCGACGCGCGCGGCTTCGCCAATGCCATCGGCGTGGCGGCGCAACTGGTCGAGGGCGCGCTCAATCCCCGCATTCATGCGGAATTCGCGCGCCTCTATGGTGTGCCGGGCGGTCCTGGCGTTGCCGCGCTCACGGACATGTCATGAGCATCCTGCGCGCGCGCATCCTTGGAACAGGGTCGGCCCTTCCCGAAAAAAGCGTCGCCAATGCCGAGCTGGCTTCCCGCGTCGACACCTCGGATGAGTGGATCACGCAACGCACCGGCATCCGCAGCCGCCATATTGCGGGCGAAGGCGAAAGCACCGCCGGCCTCGCCCTTGCCGCGGCAACACAGGCGCTGAAGGAATCCGGGATCGGAGCGGCGCAGGTGGATGCCGTGATCGCCGCCACCACCACGCCCGACGAAATCTTCCCCTCCGTCGCCACCCGGATTCAGGCCGGGCTTGGCATGACGCGCGGCTTTGCCTTCGACGTGCAGGCGGTCTGCTCCGGCTTTCTCTATGCCCTGACGGTGGCGGACCAGTTCATCCGCAACGGCACGGCGCGCACGGTGCTGGTGACCGGGGCGGAAACGCTGTCGCGCATCGTGGACTGGACCGACCGCTCGACGTGCATTCTGTTCGGCGACGGAGCCGGGGCGGTGGTGTTGCGCGCGTTTGAGGACGAAGGCTCTTCGTCCGATAGAGGCATCCTCGGCAGCCGTCTCTATTCCGACGGCCGCATGCATGACCTGCTCTATGCCGCAGGCGGTCCCGGTTCCGCCGGGCCAAAGGGCGCGATTAAAATGCAAGGGCGCGAGGTGTTCCGCCACGCGGTGGATGAAATGGCGAAGGTGGTGGACGAAGTTTTGACCGCCGGCGGCTTTTCCCGCGCCGATCTCGACTGGCTGGTGCCGCATCAGGCCAACCGCCGCATCATCGAGGCCACGGCGCAGAAGCTCGGCCTTTCCATGGACAAGGTGGTGCTGACGGTGGATCATCACGGCAACACGTCCGCCGCCTCCATTCCGCTTGCGTTGCACGAGGCGCGGGCGCGCTTTCGCCCCGGCGACCTGATGGTGCTGGAAGCCCTCGGCGGCGGCTTCACCTGGGGAGGGGTGGCGTTGAGGTGGTGATCGTTTCGACTGGCCATAAAAACCTTTCTGGCGAGACATCTGGTCCATAAAAGCTGCTTGAATCGCGCTTTTCCGAATCAGAAGAATTCTATAGCATTTTGATTCGCAAGGATTTTCATCCTTGCGGCAGGAGAGCGCCGTGACCGAACGCACCATAACCAGAGCGGATCTGAGCGAGGCCGTCTATCAGGAAGTCGGCCTGTCTCGAAATGAATCCGCCGTTCTTGTTGAAACCGTTTTGGAAGAAATCAGCCGGGCGCTGATTGGCGGGGAAACGGTGAAGCTTTCCTCCTTCGGCACCTTTGCGGTGCGCCAGAAGAACCAGCGCATTGGCCGCAACCCCAAGACCGGCGAGGAAGTGCCCATTCTGCCCCGCCGCGTGCTGGTATTCCGCGCCTCGCATGTGCTGAAAGATCGTATCAACACCGAGAAAGCGCAGAAGGGTATCCATGAGTCATCTTGATGTTCACGGTGAGGTCCAGAAATCGCATCTTGCTTTTCGCACCATCAGCGAGGTTTCGCAGGAAATCAATGTGCCGCAACATGTGCTGCGCTTTTGGGAAAGCCGTTTTTCGCAGATCAAGCCGCTGAAGAGCGGCGGCGGGCGCCGGTATTACCGCCCGGAAGATATCGAGTTGCTGCGCTGCATCAAGGATTATCTTTACAAGCAGGGCTACACCATCAAGGGCGTACAGCGCCTTCTGAAAGAACACCGCATGGCCCACATCGCCGCCGCGATGGAAGCAAACCAGCGCCGGCGGCAGGAAGAACGGCACGCCGCGGATTCCGAAGCGCAAGCCGGTGAGGCCTTCTCCACCGGCCCGGACAGGGCGCAGGATATTCCGCCCGACGAATTCACGGAAACGGCGATGGAAACCACGCGGAAAAGGGAAGAAGAAGCCCTTCCTTCCGAAGACAGTATTGCCAAGACGTTACGGGTGGTCACGCGCATCCATGATGAACTTCATATCCCGGTGGAACCCATGCAACTCACGGCGGCGGCGCTGGTCCAGCAGGCTCTGGAACAAAAGCAGTTTGAATTCGTGGACGAAGAGAGTGTGCCGGGGGCTGACGCTCCCGCCGCGCGGGAAACCGCCCCGCCGCGGGCGGCGGTCCAGGACAATCTTGTTTCCGACGAAGTGCGTTCGGAACTGAAGAGCATTCTGTCCGAACTGACAGATTTGCGCGATATGTTGAAAGGCGCGGCCTAGGGCCAATGGACAAATACAAGATGGAAAATCCAATAAAGACAATCACTCCCGCGAAGGCGGGAGTCCCATTTTTATAACAGAACCAAATGGGATTCCCGCTGGAGCGTACCCCCGCCCCCGCCTTCGCGGGAGTAAACTCCAGCGGGGGCGGGCATGACGGGTTACTTTTTGGCATGTGTCAATTCATATGCGCCGGTATTTTATTGACCGGTTGCCCGCCGTCCGCGCATTGGCTATAACAGCGCCTCTCTCATGGACACGGAACGTAGCGCAGCCTGGTAGCGCACTTGTCTGGGGGGCAAGTGGTCGCGGGTTCAAATCCCGCCGTTCCGACCAGCCTTCGCTCTTTGAGCTTCGGCCCGGCGGGCCGGGCCCGCTCCCGGCCGGACGATTCGGCATGGATGCAAAATCCTGCCGCGGGCTTATAATCGGAGGGCATGACCGCCCGGCCTGAAATCCTGTTCGTTTATATTCCCTGCGCCGCGAAAGAAGAGGCGAAGAAAATCGGCCGCGCCCTGGTGGAAGAGCGGCTGGCGGCTTGCACCAATATCTATGACGGGCCCTGTTCCATCTATCACTGGCAGGGCGGAGTGGAAGAGGGGGAGGAGGCGCTGCTCATCGTCAAGACCCGCGCGGATCTTTTCGAGGATCTGGCCGCGCGCGTTACGGCGCTGCATTCCTATGAGGTGCCGTGCATTGCCGGCCTTGAGATTGATTGTCTCAACGAGTCCTATGCCGACTGGATTTGCGACGAGACGGAAAGAAATTAGTTCTCGAAGCTCGCAGGGCGGAGGCGGAAGGGAGGGGATTAAGGGGTGGGGTTTGCGGTTGCCACCAGAAGAACCCCTCACCAGCAAGAACCAAGGGTTTAGCCGCTTCGCGTCTAAACCCAGGTTCTTGCATCCTCTCCCTCAAGGGGAGAGGAAGAATCTTTCCTTGCCCGTCTGCGCCGAGGCTTCAGTGGGTCTTTGGGGAAAGCCAAACTGCGGCATAGCATCTAACGTGTGGAGCTTACCGTGAATTGCCGCCTGAAGCGCGCTGCCGTCGGCAGCTCCGAATAACGTACGCTCGCATGTCTCGATCTGTTGATCCCTAGGCATTTTCTCTACTCGGTTTATAAAGGCCGCCGTTGCCGCCGCGTGCAGCGGGTTGCGGTGATTAGCCCAATGCGCCAGATCTGCGTAGAAATAAACGAGGTCTTCCGAAGGAGTAGTCATGTTAAGAAACGCAAAGAAGGGCTTTGTATAAAGCGGATTGCTGTTAGCACAGCGAAGAAGCCGCCCAGCTACTCTTTCCGAGAAATCGTTAAACATTGTCTTAACTCGATCCTTCATCACAAAACTATATCAGCAAGTTATTGCTTAAAGCAAGTTGATATTTCGCGGTCGCCTGGCAAATAAATGCCTATAGTATTCGCTCTCTAAAAGGATATCGTCGCGTTAACCATAAATGAGCATTATCCATTGCGCCGACCTTTTCACGTGCCGCTTCGCTTCTAGCAGTCGAGACGACGCCGCGGGGGCGATTATCGACAGTCAGACCGTTAAGACCAGCGAAAGCGGCGGACCGCGCGACTATGACGCCGGCAAGAAGATCAAAGGCCGCAAGCGACAAGCCCTCGTCGATACTGACGGCCGCGCGCGCTCCTGCTCGTTCCGCATCCAGCCGGTATTCAGGATCGTGACGAGGATCAATGGCGCTCCACCGCCACGAAATCTGCCGGCAGCCCGCCCCCATCATCGCCCGCATTAATCAACCACTTCGGCAATGTCCATAGAGAGGCTTTTGCCAGCATGACATGAATATATTCCCCTCCCTCTGGGAGGGGTTAGGGGAGGGCTCATGTGCATGCTTCATGGGTAATGCTTCTTCTTATGGGAAGGTCTTCCCTCCCCCTTCCCCCCCTCCGCCTTCGCTCTGCGAACTACGGCGGACGAGCTTTCTTCAAGGACCCGCCGTAGCTTTAGCGAAGGCGGGCCGGAGGGAGGGGGCGTGATTTTCATTTCCCTCCCAAAGGGAGAGGGTAGCGGTCTTTTTCCCGCTTTCGCGGGAATGCGCATGGTGTAAATTCCATCAGAACCGGAAACTTCCCGCATGCGCATTGCTTTTCTGAATGTCTGGGCCAACAAGTCGGCCGAAGCCCATATCGGCGAGGCGCTGCGTGGCGTGGCCCGTGGCCTGGGGCATGAGTTGAAGCCTTGCGTCAACAGCGCCGAGGTGGAGGCGTTCAACCCTGATTTCGCCATCGTGCTGTCGCGCACGCAGGCCAGGCTCACACGCTGCCCCACCTATCTGGCCATCAACGAGCCGGCCAGCGTTTACCTGCGCGAGCCGGGGCTTTTCCTGTCGGTGCTGACCTTCGACGGCTATCTGGCCCTGGCCGATAGTTTGCGCGGTTTCCTGAAGAACGCGCTGCACGGCATCGGCCGCAAGGAAGAGGTGGGCGAATACTACAACACCTCCGCCCGTTTTGACGGCGGCAGCGAACCGGTACGCAAGGCGCTGCTCGAAGGCAAGGGCCGGCTCACTTATTTCGGCACCAACTGGGACGGGCGGCGCATCAGCTTTTTCAAAAGCCTTGGCCAATGGGAAGACGTGGAGCTTTACGGGCGGAAAGAGGCCTGGGAGCAGCACAAAATCCCCAACTACAAGGGCGAGGTGACGTTCGACGGGTTCTCGTTGCACGAGATCTACCGCCGCAACGGCATCGGCCTGAATATTCAGGGCGATCATCATGTGTATGAAGACGTGATTTCCAACCGGGTGTTCGAAATCACCGCCGTGGGCGCGGTCTGCCTTTCGGCGCGCATGCCCTGGCTGGAGAAAAACTACGGCGACAGCCTTTATTATTTCGAGCAGGAGCAGTCCGATCTTCGCCTGCTGGAAAATATCCGCGCGCTGCTTGATCACATCCACGCCCACCCGGAAGAGGCCTGGGAAAAGGCACAAAAAGCTCGCCGCATCTTCGAGGAAAAATTCGCCCTCGACGTTCTGCTGGAGAAAACCGTTTCGTTTCACGTGAAACGGCGGGAAGCCTTCGCCTCCCGCGACCGCGGCCGTGATCCGCTCATCAGCGTCATTATTTGCAGTGATGGCGGGAATATTAAGGGATTGCAGAAAGCCTGCGGCGCAATCGCCGCGCAGGATGCGGGACGGTTCGAACTGGTTCTTGTGAAAACCGCGCCTTTTTCCTTCACCCCGCCGGCGTCGCCTTTCCTGGTCTTCAAGGAAGTCGCGGCAGAGGAAGGCAAAACGCCGCTCTGGCAGGGGCTGGCGGCGACGGGGGGCGACCATGTCGCCATGTTGGACGAAGCCTGCGAATGGTTCCCGCAGCATGTCCGCCGGCTTCTGGATACAAGGCTGGGAGACGGGGATTTTGCCCATTCCGCCGTGGTGGAGCAATGCCTGTCGCCTCCCGGCGAAACGGCATGGGTGGGCAATAATGAATTGCGGCGGCTGACCTGTCATCTTGACGTGAAGGGCCGCGAAATCCGCAACGCGGCCGAGTTGATTCATCCATGCGGCTTTCTCGCGCCGCGCCGGTTGCTTGATGAGGATTTGATGGATGATCCCGGCCTTGGCAAGGGGGCGGCGCGTTATCTGGTGCTAAGCCTTCTGGCCCGCGCCCGGCCCGTGCAGAATTTCGCGCCCACGGTTTTGACATCCACGGCGGTCCTGGCGGCGCTTCAACCTTCAAACGAGGAGTGGACGGCCATCATGCTGCGCCTGTGGCGGGCGACGTCCCGGAACGGCGGAGCCAACACGTTTCTCGACCAGTTTCCCGATGCCGGCTTTCGCATGCGCGCGCGGCGCTATGAAACACGGCGGGAAGAAAAAGACGGCGTGGTCCATGACCGCCTCAGCCATTCGCGCTTCGATCCCGCGCGGCTCAAACCCGCGCCGCTGCCATGGGTGCGGGCGCAATCCTTCTTTCATCTTGGCCTTAGCCTGATCGACGCGGCGGCGCTGTCGCTTTCCATCAAGACCAGCGAAACGATGCGCGGCCTTGCCGGCTTCATCGCCTTTCCGCTGGCCGAAGACGGCGGCACGCCGGTTGAATATCTTGTCGTCGTCGAGGCCGAGGTGGAGAGGGGCCAGTTTTCCGTGCAGCTTTTGCATAACGAGCGCACGCTGGAACGCTATGCCGTGGCCCGCACGTTTACTCCCGGCAAGCGTTATGTTCTGGAAATCCCCGTCTATTTCCGGCCGGAGGTGAGCGGCATCGTGATCGATGTTTCGCCCAACACCACGGCCCATATCCGCCGCATTTCGGCGAGGGTGGAAGAATAAGGTATTATAATACCACATTATGAAAGTATCGGAATGGCTTGACGAAACAGGGGCCCTCCGCCTATAAAACGCGCCTGATTTTGAGGGAAACGCGACCATGAAAAGCTATGCCATGCGCAAGGAGGATGCGCCCGCCCAGAAAGACTGGGTGCTGATCGACGCCGAAGGCGTGGTGCTGGGCCGTCTGGCGGCTGCCGTCGCCGGCATCCTGCGCGGAAAAACCAAACCGACCTACACGCCCCGCGTGGATTGCGGCGATCATGTCGTTGTCGTCAATGCCGAGAAGGTAAAGCTGACGGGAAACAAGCTGCGCGACCGCATCCTGTATCACCACACCGGTTTCCCCGGCGGGATCAAGGAACGCACGATGGGCTTTATCCTTTCGGGCAAGAATCCCGAACGCGCGATCCTGAAAGCGGTTGAGCGCATGCTGCCCAAGGAAAGCCCGCTGGCCCGCCGCCAGTTGACCCATCTGCATGTTTACAAGGGCCCGTCCCATCCGCACGAGGCGCAGCAGCCGAAGGCGCTGGACTTCGCCGCCTGCAACCCGAAGAACAAGAGGAGCCGCGCCCAATGACCGCCGCCATCAAGGCCATCACCGAAATCGAGGCCCTTCGCCCCCGGAAGGACGAGCCCGCGCCCGAGCCCAAGACCCGCGTCGACGGCAAGGGCCGCGCCTATGCCACCGGCCGCCGCAAGGACGCGGCCGCCCGCATCTGGGTCAGGCCCGGCAAGGGCAAGATCACCATCAACGGCCGCGACGTGAAGGAATATTTCGCCCGTCCCGTGCTGCAAATGATCGTGGCGCAGCCTTTTCAGGTCATTGCCCGGAACGAACAGTATGACGTGGAAGGCACCGTTTCCGGCGGCGGACTTTCCGGCCAGGCCGGCGCGGTGAAGCACGGCATTTCCCGCGCGCTGACCTATCTGGAGCCGGACCTGCGCAGCCCGCTGAAGAAAGCCGGGCTTCTCACCCGCGACCCCCGCGCGGTGGAGCGCAAGAAATACGGCCGCGTCAAGGCCCGCCGCCGCTTCCAGTTCAGCAAGCGTTGATGATACGGACGCCGTCTGGCGCGTTGTTTCAAACGAACATTCCGGGCAAGGCTGCGCAGCCGCCGCGGCCCGGAATCCTGTTCTATGAGAGTCTGGACCCAGTTAAGTAGGTTTTTCATTCAAAAAAAACTGCTCACCCCGGCCCCCGCTTTCGCGGGGGCAGGCTCCAGCCGGGGGTCCAGCATGTTGCCGAAGGCAACATGCAACCGCCTTCGGCGGTTGCTGGATTCCGGCTTGTCCGCCTCCGCAAGCTTCGGCGTGACGGGTGCGCCAGGACCTCGGCGTAGCCGCCAGGCGAAGCCGGGCGCCGGAATGAGCAGTTCTCTGTTTGGTTTGATTCATTTCTAAAGGCGCGCTCTTGCAAACAGGACCGGCGCAGCTTTAGCGTAGCCGGGCCGTGGGAATGTGCGTATGATTGATTTGATTGCTTGATGGAAATTTCGCTTATGTCTTCGCCGGAAAAAATCCGTATCGCCGTGCTGGGGGCCAGTGGTTACACGGGCGCCGAGTTGCTGCGTTTTCTCTTGCGTCACCCGGCCGCCGAAATTACCGCGTTGACGGCCGAGAAGAACGCGGGCCAGAAAACCGGCGCGGTGCTGCCGCATCTGGATTTTGAAGACCTGCCCGGCCTTGCGCGCGTCGCCGAGGTGGACTGGAGCCGGGTTGACCTTGCCTTTTGCTGCCTGCCGCACGGCGTCACGCAGGATGTCATTGCCGGCCTGCCGCGGCATGTGCGGATCGTGGATTTGTCGGCGGATTTCCGCCTTGCCGACGTGGAGGCGTATGCCGCCGCCTATGGCCAGAAGCATCGCGCGCCCGCGCTGCAAAAAGAGGCCGTGTACGGCCTGACCGAAATTTACCGCGCGCAAATCGAAAAGGCGCGGCTGGTGGCGAATCCCGGCTGCTATCCCACATCGGCCCAGCTTCCGCTCATTCCGCTTTTGCGTGAAAAGCTGATCGAGGCCGCCGATATCGTGATCGACAGCAAATCGGGCGTGACCGGCGCCGGGCGCGAGGCGAAGCCGGGCAGCCTTTACGCCGAGGTGGGCGAGGGCGTTCATGCCTATGGCGTCGCCACGCACCGCCATGCGCCGGAGATCGATCAGGGCTTGAGCGCGGCGGCGGGCCGGACGGTGACGGCCAGCTTCACGCCGCATCTGATGCCCATGAACCGGGGCCTTCTTTCCACGATTTACGTGAAGCTCGCCGCCGGCAAAACGGCGGGGGATCTGCGCGGCGCGCTGGAGGCCGCCTATGCGGGCGAGGCTTTCGTGAAAATTCTTCCCGAAGGGCTTTCGCCCGCCACGCGGCATGTGCGCGGCGTCAATCTGTGCGTGACCGGCGTGTTCGCCGACCGGCGCGCGGGCCGGGCCATTCTGGTCAGCGCCATCGACAATCTGGTCAAGGGCGCGTCGGGCCAGGCCATTCAGAACATGAACCGGATGTCCGGCCTGCCGGAGACCATGGGCCTTGATTACATCGCGCTGTTTCCGTGATCTCGTTCCCTGTCCTTGTCCGCCTTCTCCTCAACCGGAGCGTCATCCCGGAAAACGGGCGAAGCGCGTTTATCCGGGATATCATGCCCATGGGGGAAAGAGATCCTGGATAACCGCCTGCGGCGGTTTCCAGGATGACGTCAAAATGCGGATTTACTTCTTGCTGCGCGCGATTTTGGCTTCGGTGAATTCCACATGCTTGCGCGCCACGGGATCATATTTGCGCAGCTTCAGCTTTTCGGCCTTGCGGGGGTTCTTTTTCGTCGTGTAGAAAAAGCCCGTGCCTTCGGAACTCACCATATGAATTGCGTTCTTGACTTTTGCCATAGCCTCATCCTTGCTAAAGAGGCGTGAAAATAGCGGCTCGGAAGCCTGAAAGTCAAATATTAAGATAATGAACGAAATAACAATGACGATAACCATTACGTCATTGCGAGCCCTGCGATAGCAGGGCGAAGCAATCCAGAAAACATAAACACTAGATTGCTCCCCGCTTCGCCTTCGGCTACGCAGGGCCAATGGAGAAAACCAGCCCGGCGTAGCTTCAGCGAAGCCGGGTCGTCGCCCGCCTTCGTTTCACTACGGCGCGGCTCCTCGCAATGACAGAATTGCCATTAAAACCGCTCCGCCGGCAGTTCCAGAAGCCCGCGCTGGTCATGGAGAATGACCGGCAACAACCCTGCCGTTTGCGGCAGGATGCTTTCGGCATAAAAGCGGGCGGTGGCGATCTTGGTTTTCAGGAAAGCCGCGTCACCGCTTTTCGCCGCCAGGCCTTCCAGCGCCACGCTGGCCGATTTGGCAAGCTGCGCGCCTCCCGCCGCCGTTCCGAAAAGACGCAGGAAGGGCACGGCGGCAATCGCCGCCACATCGACGTTTTCCCTGGCTTTTTTCACAAGATGCATCGCCGCCTGTTGCAGATGGTCAAGCGAGGCGTTGAGCGAGGATGAGATGGCTTTCGCGTCCTCTCCGGGCTGCTGGGCCAGTTTCAGCGCCGTTTCCGTCATTTCCTTCAGGTAGACGAGGAAGGCCTTGCCCTCGTCGCGGGCCAGCTTGCGGAACAGAAGATCATTGGCCTGAATGCCGTTGGTGCCTTCGTAAATGCCGAGCACGCGCGCGTCGCGCATGTATTGCGCGGCCCCCGTCTCTTCCACATACCCCATGCCGCCGAACACCTGAATACCGGTGGAGGTGATTTCGTTGGAAAGGTCGGTCACCCATGCCTTGACGACGGGCGTGAGAAGATCGACGCGCGCCTGCGCCGCCGGGTCTTTCGCCCGCTTGGCCTGGTCGGCGGCGAATCCGGCGCTGAAGGCCAGCGCGCGTGCCGCCTCGGTTTGCGATTTCATGGTCATCAGCATGCGCCGCACGTCCGGGTGCGCGATGATCGGCACCGGCCCGCCCTTGGGGTTGGTGAGCGTGGGGCTTTGCACGCGGGTGCGGGCATATTCCGCCGCGTCCTGCACGGCGCGCTCGCAGGCGGCCAGGCCCTGAATGCCCACGGACAGGCGGGCGTTGTTCATCATCACGAACATGGCGGCGATGCCGCCGTTTTCCTTGCCCACCAGCTCGGCATAGGCGCCGCCCTTGTCGCCATAGGCCAGGGTGCAGGCGGGGCTGGCGTGCTGGCCCAGCTTGTGCTCAATGGAAACCGCGCGCATGTCGTTCTTCTCGCCCAGCGCGCCGTCGTCCTTCACCAGATATTTCGGCACGAGGAACAGCGTGAGCCCCTTGGTGCCGGGCGGCGCGTCGGGCAGGCGCGCCAGAACAAGGTGAAGGATGTTTTCGGCAAGATCGTGCTCGCCGAAGCTGATGAAAATCTTCTGGCCCTGGACCTTGTAGGCGTTGCCATCCTTCCATGCCTTGCAGCGGATATTGCCGACATCCGAACCGGCGGAGGATTCGGTGATGTCCATCGTGCCGCTCCACTTGCCGGTCAGGAGATGGGGCAGGTATTTCTTTTTCTGCTCCGGCGTGGCGTGTTCGGCAAGAAGCTCCGCCGCGCCCTGGTTCAGCATGGTGCAAAGGGCAAGGCCCATGTTGCCGGACTGCAAAAGCTCCTGCACCGCCATGGCCAGGGTGAAGGGCAGATTCTGTCCGCCGAATTCCTCTTCGAAGCACAGACCGTTCCAGCACCCGTCCACATAGGTCTGGTAAGCTTCTTTCGAGCCTGCGGGAGTCGTCACGTCGTCATTGACGAATTTCAGGCCTTCCCGGTCGCCCCTGGCGTTCAGGGGCGCGAAGGTTTCGGACGCCAGTTTCCCGGCCTCTTCCAGAACGGCGGAGGCCAGTTCCTCGCTCAGTTGGGCGGTATGGGGAAGGGCTCCCAAGGCGTCATAGCCGATCAGGTTCTTGAATACGAAAAGAATGTCTGCAAGCGGGGGACGATAGGGCATGGTTCTTTCCTGTTGTTTAAGGGCTGACGGAACTTGGCACGCGGTTTGCGAAGAATGGGTTAACGGAGGAGACCCGCGCCATGTCGGATCAGGTGCAAGACAAGGCCAATCATAATACGCATCTCTGGCAAGCCCAGAGCTTTGACAGGAGTCCCGTGCTGGGCGCGATAAAAACCGCCAGCGCCCGCACGGGGGTCGATTTTGCCTATCTGCTCAACAACGCCAGCCAGGAAAGCAGCCTTGACCCTTCCGCAAAGGCAACGTCAAGCAGCGCGACGGGATTGTTCCAGTTCATCAACCAGACATGGTTGCAGATGGTGAAAAATCACGGAAGTGATTACGGTCTCGAAAAAGAGTCCGGCGCCATCAGCATCACGAACGGCCGGGCGCAGGTGGACGATCCTGCCTTGCGCAAGAAGATTCTCGACATGCGCTACGATCCCGTTCTGTCGGCGGCGATGGCGGCGGAATTCACGGCCGGCAACAAGGATTATCTGGCCCGGAAGCTGGGCGGAAACATCGGCTCGACCGAGCTTTATCTGGCGCATTTCCTGGGGGCGGGGGGCGCGGCCAGGTTCATTGAGGCGATGCGGGCCGATCCATCGGCGTCCGCGTCCGCGCTGTTGCCGGAGGCGGCGAAAGCCAACCCGTCGGTTTTCCATGACAGGTCGGGACGGGCGCGCAGTCTTGAGGACGTCTATAACAGCTTCGCGGCAAAATTCGACAAAAACGGCAACGTCTTTGCCCGCGCCGCCGTGGCGGAAGGAAAGAGCGGGAACAAGATTGCGGCGATGGTGGATAGTGCCGCGTCTTCTCCGGCCACGGGCGGGGGCCCGGCGTCTTCGTCATGGCCCAGGCGCGATCTGGCGGGGCTTTCCTCTTATTTCACCCGCCCGCCCGATGAGGCGGCGTCCATTGCCGCATCCCCCGGCGCGATTCCCGGCTTTAACTGGCATCCGGCCCATGCCACCTCCGGCACGCTTTTCAATGCCATGATCCTGGCGCAAACAAAAATAACCGAGGCGATGAAGGGCAGCGCATAGGATGCCATGCCTGCCCCCACTGGAGCTTAGGACAGGCTTCGGCGGGAGGAAGTCCACGATAAGGAAAAAAGCGTGGATGCCTGCCTACGCGGGCATGACGTGTTCCAATGAACCCGGACCCTAAACAACCGCGCCGGGATTGAGAATGTTGCCGGGATCAAGCGCGGCCTTGATCCTGCGCATCAGGGCGATGTTCGCGGGCGGCGTGGTGCGGAGAAATTCCTCGCGCTTGAACCGGCCGATCCCGTGCTCCGCGTTGATGCTGCCGCCATGACCGAGAACCAGATCATGCAGGGCCACCGCCATTTCGTCGCGCCGGGCGAGAAATGCGGCGGGGCTGCCGTCTTCGGGCATGCTGATATTGTAATGCAGGCTCCCGTCGCCGAGATGTCCAAACACGTAAGGCCGCGCGCCGGGAATTGTTTTTTCGACAAGCTCCGCCGCGCGCGCGAGGAAATCCGCCATTTCATTCAGGGGAAGGGCCACGTCGTGCTTGAGCGACGCGCCGAGATTTTTCTGGGCGCGAATGACGGCCTCGCGCAATTGCCAGAACGCCTTTGCCTCCGCGACGTTTTTGGCAAGCGCTGCATCGGCGGCCATGTTCTCCTTCACCAGGGAATCAAGCGCCGTTTCAAGCCGGGCCTGGCCGTCTGCTCCGTGAAGCTCGATCAGTGCCGTCCATGGAAAATGTTGGGCAAAAGGTTCGCGCTGGTTGCCATAATGCACGGCGCTTTCCACGGCAAGGCGCGGCATGATCTCGAAGGCGGCGAGGCCGTCGCCGGATTTTTCGCGCAAGGCTCCCAGCGCTTCCACCGCCTTGCCGATACCGGCAAAACCGGCCAGCGCCGTTTCGATCACGGCGGGGAGGGGGCGAAGCGCCAGCGATGCGGCGGTAATGATGCCAAGCGTGCCTTCCGATCCGCACAAGAGGTTGCGCATGTCGTAACCTGAATTGTTCTTGCGCAATCCGCGCAAGTCGCGGAATACGGACCCGTCGGCCATCACCGCCTCTATCCCCAATATTTGCGCGCGCATCGGCCCGTAGAGCGGCGTGAAAGAACCGCCTGCATTGGTGGCAATCGCGCCGCCGACGCTGGCCGCGCCCTCGGCGGCGAAACTCATCGCCAGAAAGCGGTTCTTTTCTTCGGCGGCTTTCCGGGCGTTGGCCAGGGTGCATCCGGCTTCGGCCCGCATGCTGAAATTGGCGCTGTCCACCGCGTGAATGGCGTTCATGCGCGAAAGATTGAGGGTCAGCATGTCTCCGTCCGGCGTGGACACGCCCGCGCCCGCGAGCCCGGTCTTGCCGCCCTGCGGCACAAGCGGGATGCGGTGCAAGGCGCAAAGCCCGACGATTTTCGCCACCTGTGCCGTGTTTTGGGGCAGGAGAACGCAGGGGCTCCGTCCCGTCACGCGCCCGCGCTCTTCGCGCATATAAGGCGCCATGGCGGCATCGTCGCGCAGGCAGCCTTCCGGGCCGGTGATGGCGGCGAAGGCGTCGAGAATATGCGGCGCGATCATTTTCATTTTTCGCGCGGCGCGGCGGCGCGGCGGAGGCGGTCGTTGATGGCAAGGCCCAGCCCCGTTTCCGGTATGGGGCTGACGGCGATGGCGCGGGCGCCCGCCGCGTCCAGCGCGTGAAGCAGGACGAACAAATTCGCCGCCGCCTCGCGCAGATCGCCGCTTTCGCTGAGATTCACGAAAGGATCGGCCTTTGGAAACGGGCCGGGGCCGAAGGCAAGGAAGGCTTCGCCTTCCTCCGCGTCGTGCGCGTTCAGGCGCAGGCGCGCGCGCGGCGCGTAATGGCTTTGCAACTGGCCGGGCGATTTGGGATTCGATTCATTTTGCGCGGACGCGCGCGCAAGCGGGCCGATCACCGCCTCGATCTGTTCCGGCGCGATGCCGCCGGGGCGGAGAAGGGTGGCTTTCTTTTCCGTCAGGCCGATGACGGTGGATTCAACCCCAAGCGGACAGCGCCCCGCGCCCAGCACCATATCCACCGCGTTGCCCAGGCTTTCCGTCACGTGCCGGGGCGTGGTGCTGCTCAGGCGGCCCGAAGGATTGGCGGAAGGTGCTGCCACCGGCACGCCCGCCGCGCGCAGCAGGGCCAGCGCCACGGGATGCGATGGAATGCGCACGGCAAGGCTTGGCAGCCCCGCGCCGGCCAGAAGCGAGACGGGAGAATTCCGCGCGCGCGGCAGCACCAGCGTCAGCGGACCCGGCCAGAAGGCGGCGGCCAGTTCTTCCGCCCGTCCGTCCGGCTGCACGATTTCCTCAAGTTGCGCCGGATCATGAAGATGGACGATCAGCGGGTTGAATGCGGGACGGCCCTTGGCGGCGAAGATGCGCGCCACCGTCCGGTCGTTGGCGGCATCGCCGCCAAGACCGTAGACGGTTTCGGTGGGAAAGGCGACAAGCCCGCCCGCTTTTAAAATACGGGCGGCCTGCTCAATCGGCTCTTTCGCGGGCCGCGCGGCGTCGACGGCGATGAGTTGGGCTTGGGACATTTTTGCTGTTAGCAGGACTTCGGCTATCGCGGGAAAACCAAACTTTCCTCCGGGTGATGTTTTACTTTGACAATCACCCCCGTCCCCGCTTTCGCGGGGACAGGCTCCGGTGGGGGGCCCATTTGATTAAAAACAATGGGATGCCCGCCTTCGTGGGCATGATGTTTTTCAAACTGAGACGCTACCTTTTGTTGACCTTGTTGGCCCTGGGTCAGTTGATTGATAAAGACTCTTTAGTTTTCCTTCAGCTTTCCTTCGCCGCCGCCAGCACGTCCTCCACATGGCCGGGAACTTTGACCTTGCGCCAACTCTTGAGGATGTTGCCCGTGCCGTCGATCAGGAAAGTGGCGCGGTCCATGCCCATATATTTGCGGCCGTAGAGGCTTTTTTCGATCCACACGCCAAAGGCTTTGGCCGCTTTCAGGCTTTCGTCGGAGGCCAGCGGGAAGGAGAGGCGGTATTTTTTGGCGAATTTCCCGTGGCTTTCAATGCCGTCTTTCGAAACGCCGATGACGGTTACGCCGGCTTTTTTGAAACGCGCAAGGTTTTTTTGAAAATCGCAGGCTTCTTTGGTGCAGCCCGACGTATCGTCTTTCGGATAGAAATAGAGAACGAATTTTTTCCCCTTTAGTTCCTTGAGCGAAACCGTGCCCATGGCGGTGGGCAGGCTGAAGGAAGGAGCCTTCGCCTTTGTCGCCGGCTTTTTGCCGCGTGGCGATGCCTTCGTTTTCTTTACAACTGCTTTACGGCTTTGCGCCATTTTACATTCTCCTTGGGAAAAACCGGGAGGACCCGTTAGAGTGAACAAATTGTTGTTCCGTCCTTCTTCTGTCAAGCCTGTCCCTCGCCCATGCGGTACTTGCGCAAAGCATTGATCCTGTTTCTGGAAGGCCTGATGGCGCTTGTGGCGATGGCCGCGCTGCTGGTGGCCCTGTTCGTGGGCCGGCTGATGATGGGGCCGCTGACGACCACGGCGCTGACCCCCTGGGTGCAGCGCGCCCTCAGCTTCCCGGAACACAACATTGCCGCGGAAGTCACGCAAAGCATGATAACCTGGGACAAGACGCGCCGGAAAATCGTGCTGGACCTTGCCAATGTCCGTTTCCTCGATCCGCTGGGGCAGAAAGTGGCCGACGTCCCGCAGGTGCTTTTGGTGTTTTCGCCGCTGGGATATTTCGATGCGTCCCATTCGCCCTGGATTTTGGTCACGCGGCACCCGCAGCTTCATCTGCGCGTCGATCAAACGGGACAGTTGCGCCTCGGCGCGTTGCAGGCGGGCGAGTCGAACATCCTTGAGCGCGACGAGGAAACGCCCATCACCGCCGAAACCGTCAGCGAGCAACTCCAGGCGCTGGCGGGCAATCTGCAAACGCCGTTTGACCTGTTTTCGAACGTCAGGATCGAAAATCTGGGCGTGACCCTGATCGACGAGCCGCATAACGAAATGTGGAATTTCCGGGCGCCGGTCCTTTCCATGAAAAGGCAGGGACAGGATCGCGTCGGCGTCGCCACGCTTCATGTAACGAAGGGAAAGCTTGCCGCGGAGATTGATCTTTCGCTGCGCTATGCGGATTCCGACAAGCTGTTTCACGCCGGTCTTGCCTTCAAGGATATCGATTCCACGCTGCTGAGCGCGCGGGCCCTGTCTTTTGTTCCGGCCGATTACGTCAAGGCAAAGCTCGGCGGCGTGGCCGAGGCGGCCTTTGATGCCCATCTTGGCCTGCGGACGGCGGAGCTTTCGCTCAAGCTGGGGCCGGGCAGCCTGACGGAACCCGGAACTTTCCCGGCGCCGCTGAAAATAACCGGAGCCTCCCTCGCGGCCCATTACACCGGAAGCGACAACACGCTTACGCTGGACAGCCTTGACGTCGCCTTCGAAAAAGCGGCGCTTTCCGCCACGGGCAAGGTGCAGTTCGGTGATGACGCGCAAATGGCTTCCGGGCATTTCCGGCTCGCCGGTCTGCGGCTGGAGCATCTGCCGGAATTCTGGCCGCCCGGCAAGGCCGCCAATGCCCGCGACTGGATCCTGGCCAACATGAAAAAAGGCCTTGCCGAGGAGGTGACGCTTGATATCGGCATCTCGATCCCCGGAACCGATTTCAGCCAGACAAAGCTCGACCGGCTGAAGGGCACGGTCAGGATGAAGGAGACCGAACTCCGCTACTGGGAACCCATGCCGGTCCTGACGAATGTCAGCGCCCGCGCCACGTTTGACGCGCTTCACTTCGACATTGCCGTGGAGGGCGGCGAAATGGACGCCATCCGCCTTAAGCCCTCGCATGTCGTGATTTCAGGGCTGAGCGCGGAAGACCAGTATGCCGATGTGACGGCCCATATTGCCGGCCCCGCCCAGGATGTGCTGCGCGTGCTTGACCGCAAGCCGCTGGGCTATGCCGGAAAGATCCGCATTCCGCCCGCGAGCATCAGGAGCGGGCAGGTGGACGGCATCCTGAAAACAAAGTTTCCCCTTATCAAGGCGCTGGAGCTGGACAAAATGAACCTGTCGGCCGAGGTCAAGTTGCAGGATCTGTCGGTGGCAAGGGTTGCAGACCTGTTCGATATTTCCGGGGCGAATGTGGTTCTGGGCGTCGATACGCGCGCCCTCAGCGTCGACGGCGACGGCCGGTTGAACGGCGTGAAGTCCCGCATCCGCTGGGACGAGAAATTTTCGCCCCAGCCCGGCCAGCCGCTCAGCCGCGGCGTGGCGTCGGCCCGGACGCCGCTCGACAGCGCCGCCAAATTCGGCGTGGGGTTTCCCATGCGCAGCGATCCCATGCCCGTCACGGTCGTATACGACCGTTACCCGGATCTGTCGCGCCTGACCGTTTCGGCCGACGCCAAAAACGCCAGTCTTGATCTTCCCGATATTTACTACCACAAGCCCGCGGGCCACGATGCCGATATCCGCGCCGTGCTGGAATGGGGCGGGGGCGCGCCCTTGCGCCTGCCGCAGATCCGTCTTTCCGGCAGGAACCTGAATGTCAAGGGAACGGGAGGATTTGATTCTTCCGGCAAGAACCTGAACAGGCTGACGCTTGATCCTTTCATCATCGGGGCCAGCAAGGCCAGGCTGGGTTACAGGAAGGAAAACGGCGTTTCCGAATGGACAATCGGCGGGAGCACGCTGGATGCGCGGGGGTATTTCCGGTCGGCCGGCAGCGCCGCGCCCGAAAAACCGCCGCCGCCCGGCCCGTTAAAGCTCAACGTGCGGCTGGACCACATGATGACCGGCGATGCGCCGGCGGCGCATCTGGACGATGTGCGCGTCCGCGGCGTGCGCGATGCGCGGGGCTGGGTTTCGCTGAACGCATCCGCCACGGCGGACGGCGCGCCGGTCCGTCTTGTCCTGGCGCCGGAGGGCAAGGAAACCAAGTTGCGCGCCTCGACCCCGGATCTTGGCAAGCTCTTGCGCGCGCTGGACGTCACCGACACGCTCACCGGCGGAAAGCTGGAGATGGACGGACGGGGCGAGCCGAAAGGCGACGAACCCCGCAGCATTTTCGGCCATATCACGCTGAGCGATTACCGGGTCGGCGGCATGCCCTTTCTGGTGCGGCTGCTTAGCGCCATTTCGCCCGACGTGCTGGGCATTCTGGGCAATCGCGCGCTGCGCTTTGACGATCTGAAAAGCGAATATATCTGGTCGCGGGATTCCTTTATCTTCACCAAGGCCAACACCTCCACCGGCACGCTGGGCCTGACGGCGGCGGGCCGGATCGACCTGTTGCGCAGCGCCATCAATCTGGAAGGGCAGGTGATCCCGGTCTATTTCGTCAGCCGGATTCTGGGCGCCATTCCGGTGATCGGCGATCTTCTGACCGGGGGGGAAGGCAAGGGCCTCTTCGCCGCCGCCTATACGGTGAAAGGGCCGCTTTCGAAGCCGAAGATTTCGGTCAATCCCGTGTCGGTGCTGGCGCCCGGCATCATCCGCGACATCCTGTTTTCCGACCCGGACATTGCGAAGGAAGATAAATAACGGGCCGCCGGACGGCGCTTATTTCCGCACCACGATCTTCTGGTAAAGCCCGCCGAAATATTTGGCGCGGCGGAAATCATGCCGCGCCAGTTCGGGAATGACTTCGTCCATTTCCCGCCGCCACAGGTCGACGGCGAAAGGCTCCAGCTTGCCGAGAACAGGTAGCAGCAACCAGCGCAGCGGATTATTCCTGTTTGGCTTGCCGTAATCCACGATCACCAGCTTGCCGCCGGGCTTGAGGACGCGCAGCGCCTCGCCCAGCGTGCGCTCGCGGAATAGCTGCGGCTGCTCATGCAGCAAAAAGAAAAGCAGCACCTGATCGTAATGCGCATCGGGCATGGCGAGTGCCGTGGAATCCATCTGCATGAGGTTCACCGGCGCGTCCGGCTTCAGCTTGCGCTTGAGGTTTTCAAGCTGCACCGGCATGACATCCAGCACGTCCAGCGCGCCGCCGCCCGCCGCCACGCGGCCGGCCAGGCGCGGCGTCAGATCGCCATAGCAGCAGGTGATTTGCAGGCTGCGCCCGGAAACCCTGTCGCCGAACTCCTCCAGCGCGGCGTTGCCCAGCTTTTTGTAGTTGCCGAGAAGGATGAGGTTTATCAGCCAGTCGCGCTCGAAAAACCTGACCGCCCAGGGGTCCACATAGGCCCACCAGTAATAGTTGTCGAGATAATAGGGGGCGTGGGGATTGGGCTTGCGGGCGAGAATGTCCGGCGCGAAGAAAGGCCGGGGCATGGGCGGGCTTTTGATCTGGAGCATGTCAGCACAAAACCTTGCGTTTCGCCGAACTTATCAGCCGGGCATGAGTGGCGCAAAGGCCAATTTACGGTGCAACGACTCGATTGCCGGAACGAACCAGGACTAGCGGATGGTGACGATGGCGTGGCGCTTTTTGCCGACCGACAGCCTGAATTCGCCGGAAGGCGGAACCTTGCCGCCCAGCTTTTCGCCGGGAAGAACCAGGGCGTCGTTGATTTTCACGCCGCGCTCCTCAATCAGCCGCCGCGCCTTGCTGTTGGATTCCGCAAAGCCCGCGCGCACGATCATTTCGGCCACGCCCAGTTTTTCGGCGTCGCTTTGCGACAGATCAAGCCGGGGCAGGCCGCCGCCCGCCGCGCCCTCCTCGAATGTTTTGCGCGCGGTTTCCGCGGCTTCTTTCGCGGCGGCTTCGCCGTGGCAAAGCTTCGTGGCCTCGAAGGCCAGGATTTTCTTGGCCTCGTTGATCTCCGCGTCTTTCAGTTTTTCCAGCCGCGCGATCTCGTCCGGCGGCAGGTCGGTGAACAGGCGCAAAAAGCGGCCCACATCGGCGTCCCCGGCGTTGCGCCAGAATTGCCAGTAATCATAAGGCGAAAACCGCTCCGCCTTCAGCCAGACGGCGCCCGCGGCGGTCTTGCCCATCTTGGCACCCGAAGACAGGGTGATCAGCGGCGTGGTCAGGCCGTAAAGCGACGCTTGCAGGGTTTTGCGTCCCAGCTCGGTTCCGTTCACGATATTGCCCCACTGGTCCGATCCGCCCATTTGCAACGTGCAGCCATGACGCCTGTAAAGCTCGGTGAAGTCATAGGCCTGCATGATCATGTAATTGAATTCAAGGAAGGTCAGCGGCTGCTCGCGGTCCAGCCGCAGCTTCACGGAATCGAAGGTCAGCATGCGGTTGATGGTGAAATGCGGGCCAATCTCGCGCAGGAAGGGGATGTATTCCAGCCGGTCCAGCCAGTCGGCGTTGTTCACCATCAGCGCGCCGGTTTCGCTGTCGTCGAAGCGCAGGTAACGGGCAAAAATTTCCTTGATCAAGGCGATGTTGGCGTTGATCTCCGCGTCGCCCAGAAGCCGGCGCGTTTCGGTCCGTCCCGAAGGATCGCCTACCTTGGTGGTGCCGCCGCCCATCAGCACGATGGGCCGGTGTCCCGTCTGTTGCAGCCGGCGCAGCAGCATGATGCCGGCCAGATTGCCCACATGCAGGCTGCCGGCGGTGGCGTCGAAGCCGACATAGCCGGTGATCACGCCTTTTTGCGCGGCCGCGTCCAGCGCCGTGGCGTCGGTGATCTGGTGGATATACTGGCGCTCGTCAAGCAGGCGCAGGAAGGGGGATTGAAAGTCACTCATCACAAAGCCATTTGAAAAAAGCCGAAGGTAGAGCATTTTTCACTGCCGCTCAAACGGGTTTTGCCGGTAAGCTTCCCGGAAAGCACAGGAAACCATGCCCAAGATTGCCCGCGCGTCCAAAACCGGTAAAAAGCCCGTGCTGCGCGTCATCGGCCTGATGAGCGGCACGTCGATGGACGGCATCGACCTTGCCCTGATCGAGACGGACGGCGAAAGCCTTGTGCGCCGCAAGGCTTTCCTGTGCGCGCCCTATGCGCCGTCTTTTCGCAGGAAACTGCGGGGCGCTCTCGGCAAAAGAAAGGCGCCCGGCCTTGCGCGCGAGTTGACGCTTCTTCACGCCCGCGCCGTAAAAATGTTTCTGCGCAAGTTGCGCGTGCCACCCCCGAAAATCGATGCGCTCGGCTTTCACGGCCATACCATCTTGCATGCGCCGGAAAAGCGCATCACGGTGCAAGTGGGCGACGGCGGCATGCTTGCCAAAGAAACCGGCATTCCCGTGGTGTGGGATTTTCGCGGCGATGACGTGAAGGCGGGCGGGCAGGGCGCGCCGCTGACTCCCGCCTATCACCGCGCGCTGGCGGCGAAATGGAAGCAGCCTTGCGCTTTCGTCAATATCGGCGGCGTTTCCAATATCACCTATATTGAGGGCCGCCGCCTGATCGCTTTCGATTCCGGTCCGGGCAACGCGCTTTTGGATGACTGGATGCTGCGCAAGACCGGCAGGCTGTTCGACGAAGAAGGCAGGCTGGCGCGCAAAGGAAAGGCGGATCCGGCCTGGCTAAAGCGTTTTCTGAGCCATCCCTATTTCCGGCGCAAGCCGCCCAAATCGCTGGACCGCGACGCCTTTGCCGTTTTTCTTCCGCACCATCTTGATGCCGCCAACGGCGCGGCGACCCTGGCGGCGATGACGGCCGAAGCCATTGCCGCGGGGCTGTCGCGGCTGCCAAAAAAGCCCCGGCTTCTTGCCGTCACGGGCGGCGGACGGCGCAATGATGAACTGATGCGGCTTTTGCGAAAGGTCTGCGCCTGCAAGGTTGTCGCCGTGGAGGCCAGGGGCCTGAACGGCGATGCGCTGGAGGCCGAAGCCTTCGCCTATCTTGCCGCGAGAGCGCTGAAAGGCCTGCCGATTGCCTTTACGGAGACGACAGGGCGGCGGCGTCGGAACCCGGCTTGAGGGGTTTTGCCTTGCGGGGCGCGGTTTCTTTTTTGGGCTTGTTCTTGTCTTCGATTTGTTGTGCGCTTGGATCATTGCCCAATGTGGAATTTTGTTCCGTGGTGCGGTCGCGCGGAGCCCGTTTCAGATGGGGGGGAGCGTTTCTTGTGAGTGGGCCGTAGGCGGTATTGCGCGGATGCCGGGGTGGAAGCGGCACGGGTTTTTCTGTTTCGGTCACCCGCGCGGGAGCATCAGCGGGGGCTGAGGATTTTTGCTGCGCGGGCTTTGTTCCCGGCTGAAGGGGCGTGGCCAGAACGGGGATGGGTGAATACTGCGCCATCACCTTTTTGGGATCGACATTCATCAGGGCGCTGAGAATGTGATGGGCATCCACCGGCTCCTTCAAAAACCCGGCCCAGTTGTTTTTTGATTGATGCATCAGGCGCTTGCGCCACGCGACGATGCCCGGCGGCGTCTTGTCCACCCCGACTGATCCGAGCTTTTCCTTTATCTGCCGGTCGAAGGCTTCAAAGAAGGCCTCGCGTATTTCAGGCCGAAGGTCCCTCTTGTATCCGCCATTGCTGGAAAGCCTGTATCTGCCATTCTTGGAAAGCAAACCCGTATCGAAGGCCATGCGGATCACGCCTTCCTCCGGTATGCCCTTGCCCCTGTTCACGCCAATGACAGGATCCTGTAGCCAGTGTTCAATTTTCGGCGTTCGTGTCAGGGGCAAATATTTTTCCTTGAGATCCCTCAGCATGCCGCTGAGATTTGGGTCCAGTTCGGCTTTCTGGATAAGGGCATCCTGCACGGTTCTGGGCGCTTTGCCCTCCAACTCACTTGCAATGGCGTCCTGAACGTTTTCCACGATGTATTTGTAAACCGGGATTTGAAGCCATTCGTTGAAATCGTTCTTCGCCATGTTTTCAAAAGCGGTCCACCATTCCGGGCTTGCCGCCCCCGGCTGGCGGGACTGGGCCTTGTTCAGTTCCTGGAAAAAGGCGGCGCTGAATTTCCCTTGCTTTTCAACATCGCCGGATGCTCCTGTCTCCGCGATCATGGTTTTAATGCGTTGTGGCAACTCGCGTTCAACAATGGCGCCAAGCGCGGCGGCATCATCTTTAAACCGCGGATGGGCGGCGATGATTCCTTCAACGAACGCCCTTCTGACCATGGCGCCGTCGCCGTCGGCCGCTTTCATGATGCCTCCGACGAGATAGTCGATAACCCGTTTTCCGTAGCGAATGTCCATTGGGCCGGGCTGGGGCCTTGACCGGGTTTCAAGGACGGCCTTCTGGGCCTCGGTGAGGGGCGGAGGTTCGGGCGGGGCTTCTGGAGGGGGCTCTGTTGTGGCCGAAGCGGTCCTTTGCGCTTCCTCGGCCGCGGCATCAAGGGGTGGAAATCCGGCGTTCTCGCGTAGCCGGGCAAGGTATTCGGGACGGAAAATGATGCGGTCGGAGTTTTGTGGCTCGTATCCCTCAAGCGGCATCGTGAGACGGCTTTCATCTTCGCGCACAACCTCGATCGTTCCATTTGGATAGGAGTCGTCCGCTTCGCCGACCGCATAGAGCGCGTCGTAGTATTTTTTTAGCTCCGACACGGTTAAGGAAAGCGTGGCTGTTCTCTGGACCAGTTTGGCGGCAGTCCGCAGGCTCAGGTCCCACCCGTTGCTTTCAAGATATCTGTCCGCCTGAGCCCTTGCATGATACATGATTGCATCAAGGCGCTGGTTATTGATGGCCAGCGCGTATTTGTATTTTAGCACAGGGTCTTTTTGCGCGGCGTCGATAACTTCCTCGCGCGTGGGGTATTGGGCATCGACTTCATCGAGGAAGGCCCATCCGCTTTCCTGAAACTGCGATTCAAAAAATGACGGCATAAAAAAATCTGGTTAAATCCGGTTAAAGAATACCAGATCAGTTTCCCATGAACTGCTTAAAACACCTTAAAAGCATGGGATTTTTGCGTTCGGCAAAGCCAAGCAAAATCAAGGGGGCGGGAGGCGAAACCTCGCCCAAAACGTCATGATTTGTTAAAGAAGTAGGTGTCTCGATGGACAAGCTATCCTCAAAGACCCGCCGGAGCTTTAGCGAAGGCGGGCGAGGGGAGGGGAGTCTTCAGATCACTAGCTCGCCATGGCCAGGCCCATGCTGGCGGGGTTGAAGAGGGCCTGGTCGAGATAGCTGCCCACGTCGGCGGTGAGCTGGTCGGTGGCGTCGGTGAAGAAGTGGTCGGCTCCTTTCAGCACGCGGTAGTCGATCCGAATGCCGCGCTGGAAGCCCAGCTTGGTCACCAGTTTTTGCACGGAAGGCTCCGGCACGATCTCGTCGTCTTCGCCTTGCAGGATCAGGCCGCTGGTGGGGCAGGGCGCCAGAAAGCTGAAATCCAGCATGTTCGCGGGCGGCGCGATGCTGATGAAGCTGTCGATCTCCGGGCGGCGCATGAGAAGCTGCATGCCGATCCACGCCCCGAAGCTGAATCCCGCCACCCACACGCTGCGGGCATGGGCGTTGATGCTTTGCAGCCAGTCCAGCGCGGAGGTGGCGTCGGCCAACTCGCCCTCGCCCTTGTCGTAGGAGCCCTGGCTGCGGCCCACGCCGCGGAAATTAAAGCGCAGCGTGGCGAAATCGCGCTCCATAAAGGACTGATAGACCGAAAAAACCACCTTGTTGTTCATGGTTCCGCCATGTTGCGGGCTGGGGTGGAGAATCAGCGCAATGGGGGCGGTCGGCGATTTTCCGGGGCTATAGCGGCCTTCGAGGCGCCCGGCGGGCCCATTAAACAGTACTTCCGGCATTGTTGCTCCCCTGAAACGCGCTGCTCCCAGCCACAAACGCGCAATATAATGATTCAGAGCCTTGAATTTCAAGGGTTTCGTGAATTTTCCACATTTGGAAAAATATCGTGGGAAATTATGGCATTAACTATATTTGTTGCGGATTATGAAAATAAAACTCACCGGAAAATGTGGTAGCTTTACCATCGCATGAACCTGCCGGCCACCTATCTCGACTACTGCGCCTCGGCCCCCGTCAAGCCTTCCGTCGCCCGCCTGATGACGGAGATACTGGACGAGACAGGCAACGCATCCTCCGTGCATGCGTTCGGACGGGCGCGGCGCGCGCGTGTCGAGAAGGCGCGCGGCCAGATCGCGGACCACTTCTGCGTGAAGCCCGCCCAGGTGATCTTTACCAGCGGCGCGACCGAATCCAACAACACAATACTTAACCTGAGGCGCAGGCGCATCGTCTCGTCCATTGAGCATCCTTCCATCCTGAAAGCCGCGGGAAACGCCGCGCATATCCGCGCCCAGGAAAACGGCGTGATTGACCTGAACCATCTGGAAGATTTGCTGAAAGCCGAAAACGCGCCGGCCCTGGTTTGCCTGATGCTGGTGAATAATGAAACCGGCGTGATCCAGCCCGTGCGCCGCGCGGCGGCGCTTTGCAAGGAATACGGCGCGCTGCTGCATTGTGACGCGGTGGCGGCCGTGGGCCGTCTGGCTTTTGGCCTCGGCGATCTGGGGTGTGACAGCCTTGGCCTTTGCGCCCATAAAATCGGCGGGCCGCAGGGAGCCGGAGCGCTGATTTTGCGTGACGATCTTGAAATAACGCCGCTGTTGCGTGGCGGCGGGCAGGAAGGGCGGCGGCGCGCCGGCACGGAAAACGTGGCCGCCATCGCCGGTTTTGGCGAGGCGGTCGCGCTCTGCGAGGATGATCTGGTCCAGGCCCCGCTTTGGCGCGGCTGGCGCAAGGCGTTCGAGCGCGTCATTCTTGACGCCGCGCCCGACGCCGTGATTTTTGGCAAGGATGCCCCGCATGTGGCGTCCATCATTTCCCTTGCCATGCCGGGCGCGGCGCAGGACATGCAGATGATCGCGCTTGATCTTGAAGGATTTGCCGTCAGCGCGGGCTCCGCCTGCGGCAGCGGGAGGGTAGAGCCGTCGCATGTTCTGAAAGCGATGGGCGCGGGCCGGCTTGCGGGCAATGCCGTGCGCGTCAGTTTCGGCTGGGCCACGCGCCCGGAGGAACTGGAAGCCCTGGCCGCCGCATGGACCGGAATTTACGGCAAAAAACGCGGACAGATGGCGTGCGCCGCCTGAGGGGCAAGAAATCTTCATGGACAAGATTATTGAGCTGCCCTTCTCAAACGAAGGGTTCCGTTGCTGGACGTGCCATGAAAGCCTGTCGGGACAGGCGCGGTTTTGCAATCATTGCGGCTGCATCCAGCCGGTGCGGGCGCTGGATCATTTTCAGCGCCTTGGCCTTGTCCGCTCCATCGACCTCGACCGCGAGGTGCTGGAACGCAATCATGCCGCCTTGCAAAGAAATTTTGCGGCGGAGCGCTTTACCCTGCGTAGCGCAACCGAAAAGAATTACGCCGCCAGCCATCGTGAAGCGTTGCGGGAAGCCTTTGAGGCGTTGCGCGATCCCGTCCGCCGCAGCCGCTACTGGCTGGAGCTTCACGCCGGGGAAAGCCTGGCCGCGGCGCCCCAGCCGCCGCAGCTTGTCGAGTTGCGCGGCATGCTGGATGCGGCCATCGAAGCCGCGCAGCTTGACCATCTTGCCTGCCGCGCGGGGCAGGAGGTGGAGCGGGGCATCCTTCGCCTGCTGGACCGCTTGCGCCAGAAAGACTGGCAAGGCGCCAACGAAATTCTTGGCGCGCTGGACGGTTTCGAAAACCTGCTCGCCGAAACGCGCCTGCGCCGCGCGGCGCTCACCCCGCTTTCGGGAAAGTAGCCCGTGTATTTCTCGAACCCCGCGCTCGCCGGCTATCTGGCGGAGTCCGGCGTCATCGTTTTTGACATGAACGGGCTTATTGTGGATGACGAGCCGGTTCAGTTGCAAGCCACCAACGCCGCGTTGCGCAAGGAAGGATACGATACGCAATTATCCGAACGGCAATGGGTCGACTGGTGCGTGGGACGAAAACCCAGGGAATGGCTGCCCCTTGTCTTGCAGCACGCGGCGCCTGACGAAGAAGCCATCCTGCGCATCATGGGCAGCAAGGACGCCATTTACGCGGAAATGATCGGATTTGAGGCCCGCGGCATTGTGCGCGCAGGATTTTATGAGTTAATTGAGAGCATCAAGAAACAATCCGGCAAGAAGCTGGCCGTCGCAACGTCTACGACACGCGGCGGAATGGAGATCATTCTGGGCGAGAGAAATCTCAACGTGCTTCATTTGTTTGACTATGCCGTTTGCGGAGATCAGGTTGCGCAAGCAAAGCCGGACCCCGAAATCTATCTGAAGGTCAAGGCGCATTTTGGGGAAAATTTGCGCTATCTGGTTTTTGAGGACTCCTCGCCGGGAATCATCTCGGCGGCAGGCGCGGGCATGACATGCATCGCGGTGCCCAACCGGTTCACCATTTTTCAGGACTTGTCCATGGCCGCGGCGGTTATTGACAACATGTTGCCCTTTGCGCGCCCTGTTTTGGAACCATCATGCTCCACGGAACCAAAAAAATGCGCAACATGATGCTTGTGCGCCTGCACGAATACAAAGCCGGGCTTTTTTGTTGTTAATAAGGTCTGGAACTGCCCGGCACGATCACACGCGGGCTTGGCGGCGATGCAGATTACCGTACATCTGTTGCGATGCGCATCTGAACGATATGATCGGGCTTGTCCACCATGCCGTTATTGGCGCGGGGACCCTTTTTCAGCCTGTCGATGGACTCGATGCCGTGGATCACGTGGCCGAAAACGGTGTATTGACCATCAAGGAATGCCGCATCGCCGGTGCAGATGAAGAACTGGCTATCGGCGCTGTCGGGGTCGGCGGCGCGGGCCATGCTGACCGTGCCGCGCACATGACGCTCGCGCGAGAATTCGGCCGGAAGCTTTTTGCCCGATCCGCCCGTGCCGTCACCCTTGGGGTCGCCGGTTTGCGCCATGAAGCCGTCCAGCACGCGGTGAAATTTCAGGCCGTCATAGAAATTCCTGCGCGTCAACTCCTTGATGCGCGCCACGGTTTTCGGCGCAAGATCAGGGCGCAGTTCAATCACCACGCGGCCGTATTCGGTGTCGAGAAACAGGGTGTTCCCCGGATCGCGGATGGCGACAGGAGCGGGGGCGGATGGCTGGGCGGCGGGCGGCGTTGGGGTCACGGGCTGTTGTCCTTTCCGGGGTGTGTCGACGGTGACGGCTTGTGCGGAAAGCGAAACGGGTGCGGCAACCGCAAGAACCAAGGCAAGAAACAGGAGGGAGAGGCGGAACATGGGAAGACCTCAAGGCGGAAAGAAAGAGCCGGAATTATAGAATAAAGACTCCGGTTAGAGCATCATCTGCAAGGCGCGCGATTCGGCCTTCATGCGAAAACGCACCCACAATGCCGCAAGCCCGGTGAAAAAACAACCGGCCCCCCATTGCTGGAAAGCCAGCGACAAAACCATGATTTCCAGCATCAGCACCAGATAGATGGGATGCCGCAAAAAGCGGTAGGGGCCGGTCGTGACCTTGAAGGCCAGCGGCACCGCGATAACGCGCGCCGTCCAGTGGCGGCCCAGATGATAGATCGCCCACCAGCGCAAGCCTTGCAGCAGGGCGAAACCGGCCAGCATCGGCGCGTTCGGCTCCGCATGCGCGGGCGTGAGGAAAGCCAGCGCGCCAAGCCACAGGGCGTAGACGGCAAAGATGGGCAGGCGCTGGCGCGGCGCGAATTCCCGCCCGCCTTCATCCAGCATCTTGCGCGCGTTCAACTCGCCCAGCATCACCTCCACCACGCGGGCCATGGAAACCAGCAACAGGATGGCAATGAGGGAGGAGTTGAAGATCATGAGTGAGGCGAAGAGACAAAGACAGAGACGTCCAAGGCAAACATATACCCATCCGGCGTCCCCGTCCCCGCTTTTCCGCCTCCGCAAGCGTCAACCTCGGCGGAGCCGGGCGCGGGGATAAACTCCAGCGGGGGCGGGCATGACGGATTGCTTTTTGGCGTGTGTCCGGTCATAAGTACGCTAGGGTCTGAACTCAATTAGAAATGAATCAAACCAAACAGATAACTGCTCATTCCGGCTTCATGCTGGACCCCGGCTGGAGCCTGTCCCCGCGAAAGCGGAGGCCGGGGTGAGAAGTTGTTTTTTTCGAATAAAAAACCTGCTTAATTGAGTCCAGATCCTAGTATAATGTACTATGATAAATATTTATAGTACATTGATGTGAAACATAAATAATGGTAGTTGATACGAACCGCGTATCATGCTAAAGTGAGTCAACGGAATGATCCTGTCGTTCAGATGCGGCGAAACAGAGGGTATCTGGCAGGGGCGGGCTTCGCGCAGGTTTCCGCGCGCGATTCAAAACAGGGCCTTGCGGAAACTCCGCCAGCTTGACGCCGCCCGGACACTTGATGACTTGCGTGTGCCCCCCGGCAATAATCTTGAAATGCTCAAGGGTGACCGCAAGGGACAAATGAGCATCAGGATCAACGGCCAATGGCGCATCTGTTTTGAATGGCAGAAGGGCGATTCATCGGGAGTCGAGATTGTGGACTATCATTAGAAGAATGATGAGGCTGTCATGACAGGCTTGACCAACCCACACCCCGGAATCATTCTCAAGGAAGAGTTCTTGAAGGAAATCGGCATGAGCCAGAACCGGCTGGCCGACGCCATCCGGGTGCCGCGCAACCGCGTCCACGCCATCCTTAAGGGCACGCGCGGCATCACGGCGGACACCGATTTGCGTTTATGCAAATTCTTCGGCCTGTCCGACGGTTATTTTTTGCGGCTGCAAAACGCTTTTGATACCATGGAAGCCCGGCGCAAAATTGCAAGGCAGGTAGCCCGGATCAAACCCTATCAGGAAGCAGCCAGCAGCAAACATATACCCATCAGGCGTCCCCGCGAAAGCGGGGACCAAGTTGTATTGTAATATCCAATAAGCAAAGCTCAGATGATATAGTCTGATAAATCGTTCCATGGCGGGTTCATTTTTTCGATGAGTTGTTTCTTCCAGTTGCGCCGCCACTTTTTTATGCGCCGTTCGCGCGGGAATGCTTCATCATGCGTTGAGCAGGATTCATAATACACAAGCATTGTTAGCCCGTGTTCCTTTGAAAAACCTTCAATTAACCCGTTTTTATGCTCGAACATGCGGCGCAGGAGGTTTTCCGTCATTCCAGTATACAGAGTGCCGTATGGTTTATTGGTAATGATGTAGACGAAAAATCTTTTTTCCATCTTGAATCCATTTCAAACAAACTGGGTCCCCGCTTTCGCGGGGACGCCTGTTTTCTTCTCAGGTTCGATTGTTCATTACCATGCTGCCGCTATATCTCATTTCTTCTCACCCCGCCCGCAGGGTCTTGATGGCGGCGTCGCAACGGAAAAGATAGAGCAGGTGGCGCAGCGTCTGCCCGCGCGCGCTCTTTAAATCGGGATCGCGGGAAAGGATCAGCCTGGCGTCATCGCGCGCGGCCAGAAGCAAATCCTGATGCGCGGCAAAATCGGCCAGACGGAATTCGGGCATGCCGCTCTGGCGCGCGCCCAGCACTTCGCCGGGGCCGCGCAGGCGGAGGTCTTCCTCGGCGATGCGGAAGCCGTCATTCGTCTCGCGCATGGTTTTCAGGCGGGCCCTGGCGGTTTCGCCGAGAGGCTGCGCGTAGAGCAAAAGGCAGGAGGAGGGCGCATCGCCCCGCCCCACGCGCCCGCGCAACTGGTGAAGCTGGGCAAGGCCGAAGCGCTCGGCATGCTCGATCACCATCAAGGTGGCCGACGGCACGTCGACGCCCACTTCCACCACGGTGGTGGCCACAAGCACGGCCGCGCCGCCTTCCGCGAAATCGCGCATCGCCGCGTCGCGCGCGGCCGGCTTCATGCGCCCATGCATCAGGCGCGCCTTGTCCGGGCCCAGAAGCCTTTGCAGTTCTTCAAGACGGCGGGACGCTGCGGCAAGATCGCTGACTTCGGATTCATCAATCAGCGGGCAGACCCAATAAGCCTTCCCGCCGCCGGCTGTTTTCCGTTTCAGGGCTTCGGCGACTTCCGGCAGGCGTTCCAGCGGAATCGCGCGGGTGTCGATGGGCGTGCGCCCCGTCGGCTTCTCGTCCAGGCGCGAGATGTCCATGTCGCCGTAATAGGTCAGCGCCAGCGTGCGCGGAATGGGCGTGGCGGTCAGCACCAGCAAATCGGGCAGGCGGCCCTTGGAGGAAAGCGCCAGGCGCTGATGCACGCCGAAGCGGTGCTGCTCGTCCACCACCGCGAGGGCAAGGCCGGCGAAGTCCACGTCTTCCTGAAAAAGCGCGTGCGTGCCGATAACGAGCCTCGCGCCGCCGCTTGCGATTTTTTCCAGCGCGCCGCGTTTTTCCGCCGTGTTCAGCCGTCCGGTGAGAAGGACCGTTTCCACCGGCATGCCGCCCAGATAATTCTTGATCGAAGCCGCGTGCTGCTGCGCCAGCAAATCGGTCGGGGCCATCAGGGCGGCCTGCGATCCCGCCTCGACCGCCTGCAACATGGCCATCAGCGCCACCAGCGTCTTGCCGCTGCCGACATCGCCTTGCAAAAGGCGTGTCATGCGGTTGGGGGATTCCATGTCGGCGGCGATTTCGCCGAAAACACGGCTCTGCGCGGCCGTCGGCGCGAAGGGCAGGGCGGAAAGCAACTCACCGCGCAGCCTGTTGTCGCCCTTCAGCGGATGCCCGCGAAGATGGCGCTGCTTCTCGCGCACCAGGGCAAGGGCAAGCTGGCCTGATAACAACTCGTCGTAGGCCAGGCGCTGGCGGGCGGGGGAAGCCGCCAGGCAGTCCGCCTCGCTTTCCGGCGCATGGAGCTTTTGCACCGCTTCTTTCCAAGAGGGCCAGTTGTTTTTTTGCTGAAAGGCGGGTTCGATCCATTCGGGAAGTTCGGGCAATTTTTGCAGGGCAAGGCGCAGCGCCTTCAAAAGCGGCCTCGCGGGCAGGCCGGTGGCAAGCGGATAAACCGCCTCGCGCAGCGGAATGTCGCCCGCGCGCTCCGGTGGCAGGACGTAATCGGGATGCGTGATCTGCTTCTTGCCCTGAAATTCATCCAGCATGCCGGCGACCGCCAGATTTTTGCCGGCTTCAAAGGTGCGTTGCAGGTAATCGCCTTTTGCATGGAAATAAACGAGGTCAAGAAAACCGCTGTCGTTGCCGGCCCGCACGCGCGAAGGCCGCCCATGCCCGCCCGGAAAAATTCCCTGCACCTCCACCTCCAGCAGCACGGCGGAGCCGGGAGGCGTTTTGGTGATGGGAGGATATTTGAGGCGGGCGATGACGCGATAGGGCTTGTGGAACAGCAGATCCACGACGTCCTCGCCCGCCAGTTTGGCGATTGCGCCCGCGAATTTCGGGCCGATGCCCTTCAGGCCGCGCACCGGGGCGAAAAGCGGATTTAACAGGGTGGGGCGAAGGTTGGTCATGTCCTATAGGTCGATTGACGTTTGAACCAATGACAATGAGCGCACATTTCCGCGGCCTGGCTGCGCGAAAGCTGCGCCGGATCTCTTTGCAAGCGCATCCTTCGGGCGCTTGCCCGGAATGTTCGTATCATTATTTCAAGGCAATCACCAGTTCCCGCGGCGTACGGGCAAGATGATCGGGCCTGAACGCGGCAAGGTAGTCTTCATCGCGCATGCCCCAGCAGACGGCGACGCTTTTTACGCCTGCCGCACGGGCGGCAAGGATGTCGGACTCGCTGTCGCCCACCATGACGGCGTCTTGCGCAAGCGCGTCCGCTTCTTTCAGCGCGTGGTGGATAAGGTCGGGCTTCGGCTTGTGACGCAGGCTGCCTTTCGTCACCAGATCGCCATGGGCGATGAAAGAAAACGCGCCATCCATGCCGTGATGCCGGAGAAAAAGCTCAAGCGCCTCCAAGGGGCGGTTGGTGGCGATGGCGTGTTTGGCATTGCACCGCCGGGTATCGTCCAGCAGGGGCCTAACCCAGTCAAATAACGCAAGCTGATTTCGTTTGGCCAGGCTGTAATACTCGTCGACTGTTTCATAACGTATTTCCAACTGCGCCTCGCGCGAAAGTCCCCAGCCATAATCGAAAAGCTCATGGTGGCCGAAATTCAGCTTCAACACTTTTTCATCCGCCGGAGGCAAGCCGCGCCTTTGCGTCACGCGCGCGCAGGCCTGCCGGTAAACCGGCCAGCTATCGGCGATTGTGCCGTCAACGTCCCATATGATAAGCATACGCCCTCGCGGAAAGATGAATGATGCAAAATAACCTGTCCGGCTTGCGCAAAAAACTGGTTTTTCGCTCCTGGCATCGCGGCACGCGCGAGATGGACCTGCTGCTGGGCCGCTTTGCCGAGGCCTGCCTGCCCGGTTTCGGCATGGAAGAGTTGCGCCTTTACGAGGATTTGCTGCTGGAAAGCGACCCCGATCTTTATGGCTGGATCAGCGGCGCCTCCGCCTTGCCCGCCGGAAAGCGCAATGCCGTGACGGAGAAGCTGTTGGGGTATTTTGAAAAAAGTGGTTTGAAGGAACAGGCTTCATGAAAAAGAAAAGGCTGAACTCCCCTCCCCATGCCCGCCTACGCCTAGGCCTCGGCGGGTCCTTGGAGAAAGCTTGTCCGCCGAAGCCCGCAGGGCGGAGGCGGAGAGGGGTTAGGGTAGGGAAGTGGATACAGATTTAAAGAGTCCCCCCTCACCAGCAAAATCTAACCGTTTAGCTTCGCTAAACGGAAGATTTTGCAACCTCTCCCCTGTCAGGGGAGAGGAAGATTTTATATAGTCCTTTCAGGGGCTTCTCCTTTAATTCGCCGTTTCACCAAGTATCGCATTTCATGCTTCCCGCTCTTGATCTCCAAAAACCCGGCGGGGTTACGCTGCATGGCGCGCCGTTCGGGCATCACGCCCGCGTGCTGGCCGAGCTTGCGGAGCGGGCGCGGCCCGGCCCGGTTCTTTATGTGGCTTCCGGCGACGTGGAGGCGGCGGTCACCGAAACCCTGCTGCGTTTCTTTGCGCCGGGCGGCGAGATTATTTCCTTTCCCGGCTGGGATTGTCTGCCTTACGACCGCGTGGGTCCCGGCGCGGAAGTTACCGCCAAACGCATGGAGGCGCTCTGCGCCCTTCAACGCCCGCCGCGGGCGCCGCGCGTTGTTGTCACGACCGTTTCCGCCGTTTCGCAACGCCTGCCGCCGCCGGAGGCGCTGGAAGGCCATGCCTTTTCCATCGCCAAAGGCCAAAAGCTGGATCTGGAAAAATTCCGCCTGTTCCTTTCGCATAACGGCTATGCGCGGGTGGAAACGGTGCGGGCCGCGGGCGAATACGCCTTGCGCGGCGGGATCATGGATGTTTTTCCTTCGGGAGCCGGAGTCCCCTTGCGCCTGGATCTGGCGGGGGAGGAGGTGGAGACGCTTCGCAACTTCGATCCCTTCACCCAACGCAGCGAAACGCCGGTGGCGCAGGCGGATTTCCTGCCCGTCTCCGAATTGCGGCTGGACGAGGCGGCCGTCAGCCGCTTTCGCACCGCGTTCCGCGAGTTGTTCGGCGTGGGCGCGGGCGACCCGCTTTACGAAAGCGTCAGCGAAGGCCGCAAATATCCCGGCATGGAGCACGCGCTGCCGCTGTTTTACGAAAAGCTTTCCACGCCGCTTTCCGTCTTGCCGGGGGCGGTGGTGGTTCTGGATGCCAATGCGCCGGAAGCGCTGGCCGCCCGCCGCGCGCAGGCGGAGGATTTTTACGCCGCCCGTCTTGCCCTGGCCCGCGCCGCCAAAAAAGGAGGCGAGCCGGCCTACCGCGCCCTGCCGCCCGATGCGCTCCATGTCTCCCTGCCTGAATGGGAAAGGGAGCTTGCAAAGCATGTAAGCCTTACGCTTTCCCCATTCCCGCCGCCCGAAGAAGGGCTGGATGCCGGCGGCCGCCGCGTACGCGACTTTGCCGAAACCCGTGCCCGGCATGAGGTCAATCTTTTCCAGGCGGTGGCCGACGCCATTAAGGAAGAGCTGAAAACCCGTTCCGTTCTCCTGGCCTGTTACAGCGAAGGCTCCGGCGCGAGGCTCAAGCGCGTTCTGGAAGAGCATGGGCTTTCCGGCATGGGCGCGGCGGACGATGCCGCCACGCTTCTGGAGAAAAACAAAAGACAGGCGGCGCTGGCCGTGCTGGGGCTGGAGCGCGGCTTTGCTTCGCCCGGTCTTCTGGTGTTCTCCGAGCAGGATATTCTGGGCGACCGTCTTGCGCGCCCCAAACCGCAGCGCAAGCGCAGCGACCTGACGCTGGAGCTTTCGCAGCTTGCCGAGGGCGATCTGGTGGTGCATGCCGAGCACGGCATCGGCCGCTACATGGGCCTTGAAACGCTGGACGCGGGCGGCAGTCCGCATGACTGCCTGCGCATCCTCTACGACGGCAATGCCCGGCTTTTCGTGCCGGTCGAGAATATGGAGGCGCTCAGCCGCTACGGTTCGCATGCCGAAGGCGTGGCGCTGGACAGGCTGGGCGGCGTGGCCTGGCAGGGCCGCAAGGCGCGGGTGAAAAAGCGGCTGAAGGACATGGCCGACGCGCTTTTGAAAATCGCCGCCGAACGCGCCCTTCATAAGGCCGAGCGCATTATGGTTCCGGCGGGCGTTTATGAGGAGTTCGCCGCCCGTTTTCCCTATGCCGAAACGGAGGATCAGGAACGCGCCATCGAAAGCGTGCTTGAAGACATGGCCGGCGGCCGCCCCATGGACCGGCTGGTCTGCGGCGATGCGGGCTTCGGCAAGACGGAGGTGGCCATCCGCGCCGCCTTCGCCGCCGTGCAGTCGGGATTGCAGGTGGCCATCGTCGCGCCGACCACGCTGCTGGCGCGCCAGCATTTCCGCAACTTCTCCGCGCGCTTTCACGGGCTTCCGGCGCGCATGGCCCAGCTTTCGCGCCTTGTGCCCGTGAAGGAGGCCGGAGCCATCAAAAAAGGCCTGAAAGAGGGCGCGGTGGATGTGGTGATCGGCACGCATGCGCTGCTGGGCAAGGATGTCGCTTTTAAAAATCTTGGCCTTCTGGTGGTGGATGAAGAGCAGCATTTCGGCGTGAAGCAGAAAGAGCGCCTCAAGCATCTTCGCGCCGGTGTCCATGTGCTGACGCTGACGGCCACGCCCATTCCGCGTACGCTGCAACTGGCTTTGGCGGGTGTGCGCGAGCTTAGCCTTATCACCACGCCACCCGTCGACCGGCTTTCGGTGCGCAGCTTCGTGCTGCCTTATGATGGCCTCGTGATCCGCGAGGCCTTGATGCGCGAGCATTTTCGCGGCGGGCAGAGCTTTTACGTCTGTCCAAGGGTGGAAGATCTTGGCCCCGTGCGCGAAAGGCTGAAGGAACTGACGCCGGAGTTGAAAATCGCCGTGGCGCACGGGCAGATGCCCGCAGCGCAGCTTGAGGAGGTGATGGAGAACTTCGACGACGCGCGTTTCGACATTCTTCTTTCCACCAATATCGTGGAATCCGGCCTTGATATTGCCAACGCCAATACCATCGTGATGCATCGGGCCGACATGTTCGGCCTTGCCCAGCTATACCAGTTGCGCGGGCGGGTGGGGCGCGGCAAGCAGCGCGGTTATGCCTATCTGACTTACGATGCGGTCCGGCCCCTTTCGCCGCAGGCGCAGCAAAGGCTGGAGGTTCTGGCCTCGCTGGAAGGCCTGGGCGCGGGCTTTCAGCTTGCCAGTCATGACCTGGATATCCGCGGCGCGGGCAACCTGCTGGGGGAAGAGCAGTCGGGCCATATCCGCGAGGTGGGGATTGAGCTTTACCAGCACATGCTGGAAGACGCCATTGCCGATGCCCGCGCCGGCGCGGGCGAGGCGGCGCCGCGCGAGGACTGGATGCCGCAGATCAATCTTGGCCTGGCGGTGCTGATCCCTGAGAGCTATGTGGCGGATCTGGGCCTGCGGCTCAATCTTTACCGCCGCCTTGCCGGGCTGGAGGACGACAGGGAGATCGAAGCCTTTGCGGCCGAGTTGATCGACCGCTTCGGCCCCCTGCCGCAGGAAGTTCAGAATTTGCTGGAGGTTGTGGCCATCAAGCGGCTTTGCAAACAGGCGGGGGTGGCGCGCTGCGACGCCGGGCCGCAAGGGCTGGCGCTGGCCCTGCACAACAATTCATTTGCCAAACCGGAAAAGCTGGTGGCTTACCTGCAAGACAGCGGCGGGCTTGCCCGCGTCCGGCCCGACCAGAAACTGGCCTTCAGCCGCAATATGGGCGACGCCGCCGCCCGCGTGAAAGGGGTGAAGAAGGTGTTGGAAGAATTGATTGGACTGGCGGGGTGAAAATATCCCCCTCCCTTTGGGAGAGGTGTTTGGGCATAGCCCTTCACCACGTCCTGACCGGACCGGTGTCCACATGCACGAAATCGGAGGCGGGGTAGTGGCCCACGCCGCCCGCTTTCAGGCGCAGGGCGGCCTTGTGGATGTGTTCGGTGCGCACGCCGGAGATGCGAAGGTCAATCGCCTTGCCCTGCATGTGGAAGCTTTTCTTCGCAACGCCCTTGTGCGTCGCCGCAAGCTGCCGGTTGGTGGCGGGCGAGCGATAGCCGGAAATAATCTCAATCGGCGCGTGGCATCCCAGTCTGGCTTGAAGTTTATGAAGCAAATCAAATAGATGCAGGTCCATCTTCGTCACTTCGCCGCAATGGAAGTCGCGCAACAGGTAATTGAAGCCGCGCAGCGCGTCTTTGTCGTAATGGCCCCCGCGCCAATAGGTACTGGCAAAGTGTTCATTTGTATGCAGATTGACGAACATCAGGCTGCGGTTGGATTGTTCCAGTATCGTCTTTGCCTGTGCCGGGACTGTCCATGGGACGGCGGCCACGGCGAGCGTGACGGCGGAAAGCTGTAAAAATCCGCGTCGGGTAAACTTCGAATTTAAATCCATAATATGGCGCATAAGACAAAAATGTTGTAAATCTAGTGTTAAGCTTGCCTGAGCATGAATGCCGTTATTATATCGAAATATTCCCGAAAGTATTATCAAAAATAAAAACAAACGTGACTTGCGTTTTTTACGTAAATTGCGTAGGATATCTTAGGCTATTAAGGAGAAAAAATATGGAAATGGACGGGAAAGCCAATGTCCCGGCCTCGGAGTTCACGAGGAATTTTGGGCATTACAAATTGCAAGCCCAGCGCGAGGCCGTGGCGGTATCAAGCCATGGGCGGGTTGCGGGCTATTTTGTCGCCGCGCGCGAGTACGAGGAATTGCTGAAGCTGAAAAACAACCGTCAAAGCTTTGCGACCGCCGAGCTTCCCGATGACGAGGTGAAAAACATTGTCTCCTCGCGCATGGATCCGCGCCACGATCATCTCAACAAGCTGTTGGGCAAAAGATAGCGGGACCGCATGGCGCTTCCTGAGCCCGAGGCGGGTCTTGTCATCTCCTATTCCTATCTTTGGCATGACGAAGGGAAGGAAGGACAAGAAGAGGGCCGCAAGGAGCGCCCCTGCGTGATTGTGCGGGTGGCCAAACGCGCCGGCGACGGAACCGTGGTCGTGACCGTTCTGCCTGTGACGCATCGCCCGCCGAAAGATTCAGCCGCCGCCATTGAAATTCCGCAGGCGATCAAGCGGCATCTGGAACTGGACTTGGAGCGATCCTGGATTGCCGTCCATGAAGGGAACAAATTTGTCTGGCCCGGATATGATCTGCGCAAGACGCCCGGAAAATCCGGCTTCGCCTACGGGTTTTTGCCGCCGCGTTTCTTCAGGAACGTGATTGAGGCATTCGGAGCATGGCATCGCTCCCGCAAGAGCCGGGTCACCTCCCGGTGAATCAAAGCATCGCCAGCCAGGCGTCATCAAGCTGATAGACGTCGTTATAAAATTGCACGCGGTCCTTGGCGTCCACCATCACGGTCCAGTAAAGCAGCTTGATGGGCATCGGCGTGCGGGGGCGAACCCTTTGGGTGCGCATGCGGTTGATGCGCCGCTGGATGGCTTCGGGCGTCCATTCCGGCCCGTCATTCATGACGATGGAAGCCAGTTCTTCCGGCTTTTTCAGGCGGATGCAGCCGGAGCTTTGGCGGCGGTCGTCGCGGTCGAACAGCTTCACATGAGGGGTGCCGTGCAGATAGACGGCAAAGCGGTTGGCGAAGTTGAACTTGATGCGTCCCAGCGAATTGCCGGGGCCGGGGCGCTGGCGCAGCCGGCCGCCGTTTGATTCAATGTTCATCTCGTCCAGGTATTCGGGGTTGTTCTCAAGCTTGGGCAGGATGTCGCGCTCGGCGATGCTGACCGGCACGTACCACGACGGGTTGATGACGATTTCGGTGATTTTGCTCGATACAAGCGGCGTGGGACGGTCGGGCCGTCCCACGACCACGCGGGCCTCGTAAACCGGCGTGCGGTCGCGGAAAAGAAACAGGCGGAACGACGGAATGTTGATCACGACGCCTTCCCACGCTTCGGGCGGGGTGGTGCGCAGCCGCGCCATGTTGACGCGGATGGAGTCAATGCGCTCCTTCACGCCGACATTCATGGCGAACAGGGTATGCGGGCCGATATTGCCGTCGGGGATCAGCCCGTGCGTTTCCTGAAAGGTCTTCACCGCGTTGGCCAGATAATGATCGTAGATCGTGTTGGTGTAGCTCACGCTGGAAAAAGGCACATAGCCTTCCTGCGCCAGGCGCTGGTAAAGCAGCGGCACTTTCGACGAGGATGCGCCAAGCACCAGCCTTTCGCCCGGCACGAACTTGATCCAGCCTCCCTTCGCTTCAATCGCGCGGTAACGCGCCAGCGCTTCCTTCAGCTTGCGGTACTGATAGGTGCCGGGCGCGAGGCTTTCCAGGAATTGGGGGACGGATTTGTCCTCCACGGCGCGCGCCAGCCGTTCGGGCAGGTTGACGGCGGCATGACGCACCGGCCAGACATGCTGGGAATTCGAGGTGGGGATGGGGTCTTCGCCGGAAAGGCTGCGCGCCAGCTTCAGGATAATGCGCGAGGCGAGAATATCCGCCTGCGCCATGGCGTAGGACGTGCCTTCCCGCGTCTTCGCTTCGAACTGCTCAAGAGGGTAACGGGCCTCGTTCAGTCCATGCTCGCGGGCGACGGTGCGAATGTAGTCGGTGAATTGTTTCAGCGTGCCCTGGCTCAGGGCATGGGTCAGTTGCCAGGCGGGAGCATGGTGCCGCAGCTTGTAGAAGGATTCCAAAAGCTCCTGCTCGCCGTTGTTGCCAAGCTCTTCCGGCGCGCGGGCAAGCGCGGTTTCCAGCTCGCCTTGCGCATGAGCGGGCAGGACGGCCAGAAGCAGCAGCAAGGTCATGCCAAAAAGGCGAAGGAAGCGCATCAATATTCCGGCGGGACACGAAAGAAAGCTGTTTTTACCAGCTTCGGGTAAAGAGAGGCATAATATTGCTGAACGAATGGTGTCCTGGAATTTAACAAAGGGTTACGACATGATGTTTCGAAGGGGAATGTCATAAATCATATAACATGAACGGCGGACTTTGCGTTTCTTCAACTGGCCAAAAGGCGCAACTCCGGCTAAATTCAACTCATGAAGAAAGTCTTTACATATCTGGTGCGCGGGCTTGCGGTCATTGGACTGTTTGCCGTGATCGGCGCGGCGTCCAGCGTTGCGTTTCTGGCTTTTCGCGCGCCGCCGGAACTGCCGGACGAAATCGTGCTGACGCTTGATCTTGTCCGCCCCGTGCCGGAAACGGAAGGCGGCGGACCGCTGGATCTTGTGCTGGGCGAAGACGAAGGCATGGGCCTGCGCGATGTTCTGCGCGCGCTGGACTACGCCGCGAAAGACGCGCGCGTAAAAGGCGTGGTGACGGATTTTGGCGGCAACGCCTTTTCGCTTGCCGCGGCGCAGGAATTGCGCGAAGCCGTGCTGAAATTGCGCGCGGCGGGCAAGCCCGCATACGCCTTTTCCGCCAGCTATGGCGAGTTCGGCCCCGCCGACAATGCCTATTATCTTGCCGCGGCCGCCGGTCAGGTCTGGTTGCAGCCCGAAGGACTGCTCGGCATCACCGGCCCTGCTACGCACATGCCTTTCCTGCGCGGCGCGCTGGACAAGGCCGGCGTCACGGCGGAATTCATGCGCCGCGGGGAATACAAGACGACGGCCGACATGTTCACCGAATATGAATTCACCGCCGCCAATGCGGACATGCTGGGCTCGGTCCTTGATGATCTTTCATTCCAGTATGCCGATGGCGCGGAAGAGGATCGCGGCATCCCGCCGAAGGACTGGTTTTCGCTTGTCGACGGCGCGCCGCTCACGGCTTACGAGGCGCGGGCCGGCGGGCTGATCGACGTGATCGGCTACCGCGACCAGCTTATGGAAGAAATTTTCAGCAAGCTTGGCGAAAAAGCGGAAGACGTCACGGCGCAGGATTATCTTTCCCGCCGCAAGGGCGAATTGAAAAAATCCACGGGCAAAGGCACGCCCAGGGCCGCCTTGATCGAAGTGGTGGGCGAGATCGCGCAGGATTCAGGAGGGCTGCCGGGTCATGGCCGGCTTGTCTCGGCGAGGGAAACGGCGGACGCCATCATGGAGGCCGCGTTCGATCCCGGTATCGAAGCCATTCTTTTGCGCATGGACAGTCCCGGCGGCTCGGCCGTGGCTTCCGAAACCCTTCGCCGCGCCCTTGAATGGGCGCAAATGCGGGGGCGGCCCGTGGTGGTGTCGATGGGCGGCATGGCGGGGTCCGGCGCTTACTGGATTGCCGCGCAGGCCGACTGGATTTTTGCCGGTCCCGCCACGTTGACCGGCTCCATCGGCGTGATCGCGGGCAAGATTTCCGGCACAGGCATCTGGGACAGGCTCGGCGTCAACTGGGGCAGGATCGCGCGCGGCGAAAACGCGGACCTCTGGACGCTGACCGCGCCCTTCACGCCCCCGCAGCGCGCGCGGGTGGACCAGATCGTGCAAGGTCTCTACGAGGCTTTCAAAAGGCGCGTGGCCGATGGGCGCGGCCTTGATTTGCAGGATGTCGAAGCCGCTGCCAAAGGCCGGGTATGGACCGGGCGTCAGGCGCTTGATCTGGGCCTGATCGACCGGTTGGGCGGATTTGACGATGCCATAAGCCATACGAAGAGTCTTATGGGCGTAGCGGAGGATCAGCGCATCGTTCTTCAATCTTTCCCCGGCCCCGAACCCGTGGCAAAGCGCATCAGCCGGCTTCTGGAACGGTTCGGCGGGGTGGAAGCCAGTCTTGACAAATTGAGCCAGCTTGGCGCATTTTTCGAAAAAGTCTTCGCGCCGGCGCTGGAAATGCTGGACCCGGTCCCACGTTTGAGGATGACGAGGATATAGTCTCCTGGCTTGCGCAAGGACGTCTGAAGAACATGACCAACCTCCGCTACCAACTCATTTCCCTGATTGAAAATGGAGAGCCGCTGGTAGAAGTCACGGCGGCAGGATTGTTGGCCGAGCCGATGTATTACCGGCAGGGCCTCACATCTTCGCCTTATCTTTTCATGCGGCGGCGGGTGGCGGAGCTTTTGAGGGAAGTTGAGCGGCACACGCTTAAAATCCACGGTTTGCGCTTTAAAATATGGGACCCGTGGCGTCCGCGCGCGGTGCAGGCGGCTATCTATCATGGTTTCGCCAAACGTCTGCGCGCCGAACATCCCGAATGGGATGAAGCGCGGCTTGCGCACGAGGTTGGCGTTTACGTTACCCCCGCCGATGATCCCGAACGCGCGCCGCCGCATGCCACCGGCGGGTCGGTCGACCTGACCCTTTGTGATGAAGAAGGGCGAAATATTGCCATGGGCACGGAATTCGACCATTTTGGACTGGAGTCTTCCCTTGACTGGTTCGAGGAAGCAGGGCGCGATACGCGGGTCCGCGACAATCGCCGCCTGTTGCGTCAAAGCCTTGAGGGCGCGGGCTTCGGTTCCGAAACCAGCGAATGGTGGCATTACGATTACGGCAATCCGAAATGGGCGCAAAAGCTTGGCCGCCTTCAGGCGTTTTATGGCGAAGTAAGTGATTGCGCCCTGCAACCGGGCGGTGGGGTTACATGCCGCTTTTTGGAGCTAGAAAACGGGATTGCTGCCAGTACCGGTACCCGGTGAAAAGGCTGAGGCCCGCCGCCACCCAGAGCAGGAAGCATCCCAGCAATCCCACATAGTCAGGCAGCAAATCCGGCGCCGTGATCAGGATGCCGATGGCGGCCATCTGCGTGACGGTCTTGATTTTGGCGAGTTGCGTTGAAGCGAGCGTAGCGTCTTCCGGCGCTGGCGCGGGGTCCTCTGCGTTGCGCGCCACATATTCACGAAGGCCCGTCACGAAGATCTCGCGCAGGGTGATGGCCAAGGCGGGGATAATCAATCCACCCTCCAGCCGTTTCGTGGCGGCAAGGGCCAGAAGGCAGGCGATGACCAGAAGCTTGTCGGCCAGCGGGTCGAACACCTGGCCCAGAAGGGAGGTGTCGCGGTATTTGCGGGCAAGATACCCGTCCAGCCCGTCGCTGAGGGCGGCGGCGGCGAACAGCAAGACGGCGGCCAGCGCCCATGGCCAGCCCGGCAGGCAGATCAGAAGGGCCGCAAGCGGCGCGGCCGCCATGCGAAACAGGGTGACGTGATTGGCGGTGACCGGCAGCGGCATCTCTTGCGCACGTCCTTGAAAGACTGGGGACTATAGCGGCTGCCGGCCCCTGACGAAAGTGGGAATGACAGGGCGCCGGGTACCGGAAAAACAACCGCTACTCTTTTAGTCTTCCTGCGCGCCGGCCAGCAGCATGACCTTGTAGGCATGTTTCACGGCTTCGGGCGTCAATCCCGCCACTTGCGCGGCCGCCGCGATCATGCGCGTGGTGGGCTGGACCGGAACCACGGCATGCCCGCTATCCCGCAGGTCATCAAGCGCCTTCAGCGCCTTTTCGAAAGCAGGCGATCTGCCCAAGGTGATTCTGGTTTTGATGTCGTTGCTGTCTTGCATGAGTGTCTCCTCCGGCACGTGTTTTTTGTTGATGGCATTTCCGCAAGAAGCGGGCCAACGCCGGGCCGGAAACGGCAAAAATTTTTTCCGTGCAATAACATGGAGGAGAATGGTTAGAGCGCTTTAATTAAAAAAATGCGTGGAATTTTGAACGAAATATGCAACGCGCCCACATACGCGCGTCTGTGTGGATTCCTCTTTTCGTAAAAGACGGTGGAGGGCCTGAGAGAATGGGAAACACCCTAAATCCGCATCTGCACGCCGACTTCCAGCGCCTTGTTGGTGGGAATGCGGTAAAAATCATGCGCGCGCACCGAGTTCACGTAAAACCAGGCATAAACCATCGCCTGCCACAAGGACAGGCCGATATGCTTGTCGGGGATCAGCGTCACGCGCGACACGAAGAAGCTGGTCTCGGCCATGTCCAGCTCCAGCTTGCCTTCCTCCACGCACTGGCGGAGCAAAAGCGGAATGTTGGGGAATTCCATGAAGCCGTATTGCGCCTCCACCTGGAGCACGTTTTCGCCGAGATCGCGCACCGAATAGCGCTCGGCGCGGCTGATGCGCGGCACCTCCTGCGTGGTGAGGTGCAGGATGATGATGCGCTTGTGGACGATGTGGTTGTGGCGATAGTTGCGGATCAGCGCATGCGGCGTGTCGCCCTGCGTGCGCACCAGGTAAATGGCCGTGCCCGGCACGCGCAAGGGCCGGCGGTCACGAATGAGGGACAGGAAATCGGTCACCAGCATGGTGCTGCGGCTCATTTCGCCCATCAGGTAGCGGCTGCCGTCCAGCCAGGTCAGCATCACGGTCACGAGGACGCCCGCGGCCGCCAGCGTGATCCAGCCGCCATCCACGAATTTAAACATGTTGGCGGCAAACAGGAGGACGAACAGGGCCAGCATCGGCACGCAATGGGCCAGGCTCAGCGGAAGCTTCCAGCCCCATTTTTTATACGTGACCCTCGCAAGAAGCAGGGCGGTGATAATCATCATGCCGGTCACCGAGATGCCGTAGGCCGCCGCCAGCCCCGTCGAGGAGCGGAAGCCGAGCACCAGCAAAATCACCAGGACCATCAGCATGCTGTTGACCATGGGAATGTAGATCTGCCCCGCCTCGCGCTCCGAGGTGTGGGTGATGTGCATGCGCGGCATATAGCCCAGTTGAATGGCCTGACGGGTCAGGGAATAGGCGCCGGTAATCATGGCCTGCGAGGCGATGACCGTCGCGCAGGTGGCCAGGATGACCAGCGGCCATTGCAGTATTTTCGGCGCCAGGTGGAAAAAGGGGTTTTCCACCGCTTCCGGGTGGCTGACCAGATGCGCGCCCTGTCCAAAATAATTCAGCAGCAGGCAGGGCATGGCGATGGTCAGCCAGGCGCGCTGGATGGGCCGCCGCCCGAAATGGCCGAGATCGGCGTAAATCGCCTCGCACCCCGTGATGGCCAGCACCACCGCGCCCAGCACCAGCAGTGTGGTGCCTTTATGGGTTAAGACAAAATTTATGGCGTGCAACGGGTTGATGGCCTGCAACACCACCGGGTCGGCGATAATCGCCCGCAATCCCAGAAGGCCGATGGCGGAGAACCACACCAGCATCACCGGACCGAAAAAGCGGCCAATAAAATGAGTGCCGTGCCGCTGCACCATAAACAGGCCGATCAGGATCACCACGGTAATCGGCACGATAAATTGGTGCAAATTGGCCGGCGCCACCACCTTCAGCCCTTCCACGGCGCTCAGCACCGAAATGGCGGGCGTAATCAGGCTTTCGCCGTAAAACAGGCCCGCGCCGATCAGCCCGACGATAATCAGCAGGCGGCGGAATTTGGCATGGGTGGTGGTGCGCAGGGTCAGCGCATGCAGGGAAAGGATTCCGCCTTCGCCCTTGTTGTCGGCCCGGACGACGAAGCCGATATATTGCCCGGTCACCACAATCGTCAGCAGCCAGAACACCAGGGACAGCACGCCCAGAATGTTCCCGGTGTTCAGCGCAAGATGGGTATGCTCGGAAAAGGCCGCCCGAATGGTATAGAGCGGGCTGGTGCCGATGTCGCCGAAGACCACGCCCAGCGCGCCCACGGTCAGCATGGTTTGGTAGGATATTTCCGTTTTCTGGGTCATTGCGGCAAGAAGGGCCCGCGCAAGAGGCGTGGGCGGTCATCCAAGGCCGCCTTTATAAAGGATTGGAAGCGCAAGGTATATGAAATTGGAGGTGACTCCGCCACCCCCGCGAAGCAGGGGTCCAGCATGAATCCTTCGGCTTCATGCTGCCGGCTTCGCCGGTTTGCTTTCTCAGGGATGCGCCATTCATACGGAGCCAGAATCAGGTCTCTTTCTGATTTCTGACCTCTGATTTCTGAACTGGAGCGGGCGAAGGGATTCGAACCCTCGACCCCAACCTTGGCAAGGTTGTGCTCTACCCCTGAGCTACGCCCGCATCCTTGAAGAAGGCGGCATATTACGTCAAGGAAGGCCGATTGCAAGGG
>JANQEX010000011.1 GCA_028278105.1 Alphaproteobacteria bacterium
AACCTCCGAACCTCCGAACCTCCGAACCTCCGAACCTCCGAACCTCCGAACCTCCGAACCTCCGAACCTCCGAACCTCCGAACCTCCGAACCTCATAAATGAAGAAATCCTCCACCGCCGCCGTCATTGTTGAAAAGCCTTTCGCCGACCTTCTGGGCGAGCGCTACCTTGCCTATGCGCTGTCCACCATCACCGCGCGCTCGCTGCCCGATGTCCGGGACGGGCTGAAGCCGGTTCACCGCCGTCTGCTTTACGCCATGAGCGAGTTGCGCCTCGCCCCCAACCTGCCGCCCAAGAAATCGGCGCGCGTGGTGGGCGACGTGATCGGCAAGTTCCACCCGCATGGCGACACCGCCGTGTACGACGCGCTGGTGCGCCTGGCGCAGGATTTTTCGGTGCGCTACCCGCTGATCGCGGGGCAGGGCAATTTCGGCAATATCGACGGCGACAATGCCGCCGCCATGCGCTACACCGAAGCGCGCCTCACCGAGGTGGCCCGCGCCCTTCTGGACGGGCTGGAAGAAAACGCGGTGGATTTCCGCCCCACCTATGACGGCGGCGGGATGGAACCTCTGGTGCTGCCGGCGGCCTTCCCCAACTTGCTGGCCAACGGCGCCAGCGGCATCGCCGTGGGCATGGCCACCAGCATTCCGCCGCATAACGCCGGCGAGATTTGCGACGCGCTGCTGCATCTTGTCAAGACGCCGCAGGCCACTTTCGACAAGCTTTTGTCCTTCATGCCCGGACCCGACTTCCCCACCGGCGGGGTGATCGTGGAAGACCGCGCGTCCATCAAGGACGCCTATGCCACGGGGCGCGGCAGCCTGCGCCTGCGCGCCCGCTGGCGGGAGGAGCATTTAAAGCAGGGCCAGTACCAGATCGTCATCACCGAAATTCCCTATCAGGTTCCCAAAAGCCGGCTGATCGAGAAGATCGCGGAACTCATCACGGCCCGCAAGCTCCCCCTGCTGGACGACGTGCGCGATGAATCCGCCGAAGACATCCGCCTGGTCCTGGTTCCCAAAAGCCGGAACGTGGATGCCGGCACGCTGATGGAATCCCTGTTCCGCCTGACCGACCTTGAAACCCGCTTCGCCGTGAACCTCAACGCCCTCGACGGCAAGGGCGTGCCGCGCGTGATGAATCTGCGCGAGATGCTGCAGGCTTTCCTCGACCACCGGCACGCGGTGCTGCTGCGCCGCTCGAAATACCGCCTGGCGCAGATCGAGGCGCGGCTGGAGGTTCTGGCGGGGCTTTTGATCGCCTATCTGAACCTCGACCGGCTCATTCGGATCATTCGCACGGAGGACGAGCCCCGGCCCGTCATCATGAAAACCTTCCGCCTGTCGGAGGCGCAGGCGGAGGCCATTCTCAACATGCGCCTGCGGTCCTTGCGCAAGCTGGAAGAGATGGAGATCAAGGGCGAGGAGAAAAAGCTCGCATCCGAGCGCGGCCAGCTCAAAAAGCTTCTGGCGGACGAAAAACGGCGCTGGGAGAAAATCAGCGGCGAGATCGCCGGGATCAAGGAACGCTTCGGCAAAAAGGCGGGCGACGCGCGCCGCACCGGCTTCGCCGAGGCCCCGGTGCTGGAAGACGTGCCGGTGGACGCCATGGTGGAGCGCGAATCCATCACCGTGCTTTTGTCGGAAAAAGGCTGGATCCGCGCCATGCGCGGCCATGGGCTGGACACCGCCGCCATCACCCTCAAGGAAGGCGACCGCCCCGCCCTGAATCTGGAGGCGGAAACAACCGACAAAATCCTTCTTTTCGCCAGCAACGGCAAATTCTACACCCTCCCCGCCGACCGCATCCCGCGCGGGCGCGGCTTTGGCGAGCCCGTGCGGCTGATGATCGACCTGCCACAGGAAGCCGATGTGGTTCACCTCGGCGTCTTCAAGCCGGGGCAATCCTATATTGTCGGCTCCAGCGACGGGCGCGGCTTTATCGTGAAGTCCGACGCCGTCCTGGCCCAGACGAAAAGCGGCAAGCAGGTGCTGAACCTGGAGCCGCCCGCGCGGGCCGGGGCCTGCGTCGTTCTCGCGGGCGACACCATCGCCGTGATTGGGACCAACCGGAAATTCCTGGCCTTTCCGGCCCGCGAGGCGCCGGAGATGACGCGCGGCCGCGGCGTGATCCTGCAAAAATACAGGGACGGCGGGCTTTCCGATATCACCAGCTTCAACCGCAAGGATGGCCTCTCATGGGAAAGCGGCGGGCGCACCCGCGCCGGCGTGGACGTGAAAAACTGGATCGGCGCGCGCGCCCAGGCGGGCAAGCTTCCGCCGGAGGGCTTTCCGAGAAACAACAGGTTCAAATAGAAACCGCCGTCATCCCGGAAAACGCGCAAAGCGCGTTTTCCGGGACCTCGTGCCATCATGGAAAAGAGATCCTGGATAACCGCCCGCGGCGGTTTCCAGGATGACGCTTTTTTTACTTTTCACTTTCCACTTCCCTAACGCCGTCATCCTGAAAAAGCGAGCGGCGCGAGCTTTATTCAGGATCTCTTTAATTGGAGAGAGGTCCTGAATAACCGCTTCGGGCTTTTCAGCCCTCGCGGTTTCCAGGATGACATTCAGAAATCAGAGGTCAGAAATCAGAGATCAGTTTTCCAGGATGACGCGGTTTTTCTTTTCACTCTTCACCCTTCACTTTTCACTCCCCCAAAGCCGTCATCCCGGAAAACGCGCGGAGCGCGCAACGGCGGCGAGAAACAACCCGCGGAAAAAAACCGGGGCCAAAGGCCCCGGCCAGTTGCCATTCCCACCGGGTCATTCCGTCATTGAAGATAATAATTCAGGCCGAACATCATGCCGACGCTGGACGGTTCGTATTTTATGCCTCCCTTGGTCCCGGAATCATAGGCCGTGTAGATGGCTTCCACGCGCCCGGTCAGGCTTCCGGCAAGACGGGTTTCGGCGCCGCCGCCAACCCGCAAGCCGTTAAAACCGAGGCCGCCCACGCTGGTATCGAAATCGGCATAGGCATACCCAAGCTTGCCATAGAGCAATGTTTCCCCAAAGGTCCGTCCCAGGCGGGCGTCCGCCGTGAACGAATAGTTTTGCGTGACCTTGCCGGACCAAGAGATGGCGGGAATGGAAGATTTATATTCACCCGTGTTGCTCCCGATGCCAAGTTCGGCCCCGGCAATCCATGGGCTGCCGCCCAGCGGGAATCCGAAGCCCGCTTGCGCGCCGTAAGCAAAGCCGGACATGCCAATCCCGTCAACATTTATCCCGGCGCCGTCAAGCGAACTTGTGGTTGAAACCGCGCCCAGACCAAACCCGCCATAAAGGCCGGAAAAATCGAAGGACGGCGCGGCCGGTTCGGACAGGGCCGCGTTCGCCGGACCGGAGGTCAGCACGGCGGCGGCGACAGCGATAACAGGAACGAGCTTTTTCATTTTCAACTCCCTTTTGGTTAAGGGCCACCAGAAGCCAATCTTCTGGTGAGCCGGGAGTTGAGAAGTCGCAGATAGTCGACTGCGGAAGCCTTTAGCCGTGAGGCCTGGACATACGCCACCGCCTCCCGACCCGTAAGGAGTCGAAAGGCGTTTTTCCGGTAACGCGATTACCGCTATCTGCGAGGTTCTCACACCCCAAAGGCGCGCGCATGATGAACGCGGCCTTCCCCATCAGGATACGGCAATATTTCCGCAAGGGTCAACAGGTGCTTGAAGGGAAAAGACCCGCCGGGGGTGTGTTTTTGTGTTTGTCCCGGAGTGTTGCCCTTGCCACGCGGGGAAGGGAAAACGGCGGAAACGGCGATGAAATCCGGCCCCGGCCGGATGATTCGCCCTTGAAATCATTCACTTTTCACTCTTCACCCTTCACTCCCCCAAAGCCGTCATCCTGAAAAAGCGAGCGGCGCGAGCTTTATTCAGGATCTCTTTAGTTGGAGAGAGATCCTGGATAACCGCCTGCGGCGGTTTCCAGGATGACGCGGTTTTTCTTTTCACTCTTCACCCTTCACTTTTCACTCCCCCAAAGCCGTCATCCTGAAAAAGCGAGCGGCGCGAGCTTTATTCAGGATCTCTTTCCTGTTCAGGAGATCCCGGATAAACGCGCCTCGCGCGTTTTCCGGGATGACGCCTGCGTGTCCGGCTATGCCGCCGCGGCCGTCTCGCGCGCGCGCATGGTTTCCGCGGCCTGCACCATATGGGCCAGCGCCGCCTTCACCTCCGGCCAGCCGCGGGTCTTCAGCCCGCAATCGGGATTGACCCAGATCTGCTCCGGCTTGAGGACGCCGCGCGCCTTTTCCAGCAGCGCCACCATCTCCTGCGCCGCGGGCACGCGGGGACTGTGAATGTCGTACACGCCGGGGCCGATTTCGTTGGGATATTTGTAGTTCACGAAGGCGTCCAGCAACTCCATCTGCGAGCGGGATGTTTCGATGGAGATCACGTCGGCGTCCATCGCCGCCACCGCCTCGATGATGTCGTTGAACTCGGAATAGCACATATGGGTGTGAATCTGCGTGGCGTCCTTCACCGTGCAGGACGAAAGGCGGAAGGCCTCCACCGCCCATTTCAGATAGGCGGCCCAGCCGGCGCGGCGCAGCGGCAGGCCCTCGCGGATCGCGGGCTCGTCGATCTGGATGACGCGGATGCCCGCCTTTTCCAGGTCCGCCACCTCGTCGCGGATGGCAAGCGCGATCTGGCGGCAGGTGGCGGCGCGCGGCTGATCGTCGCGCACGAAGGACCATTGCAGAATGGTCACCGGCCCGGTCAGCATGCCTTTCATGATCTTCCTGGTCAGCGACTGGGCATAGGCCGACCACGCCACCGTCATGGGGCGCGGGCGCGCCACGTCGCCGTAAATGATGGGCGGCTTCACGCAGCGCGAGCCGTAGGACTGCACCCAGCCATGCTTGCTGAAGGCGAAGCCCTGAAGCTGCTCGCCGAAATACTCCACCATGTCGTTGCGCTCGGCCTCGCCATGCACCAGGACATCCATGCCGATCTCTTCCTGAAAGCGCACCACTTCGGCGATTTCCTTTTTCATCGCCGCTTCATAGGCGGCGGCGTCCAGGCTGCCGGCCTTGAATCCGGCGCGGGCCTCGCGGATCGCCGGGGTTTGCGGGAAGGACCCGATGGAGGTGGTGGGGAAAACGGGCAGGCCGAAACCGGCGCGCTGCGCTTCCGCGCGCGCCGCAAAGGGCGATGTGCGCGCGAGCATGGCGGAGGAAACGGCGGCAAGGCGTTTTTCCACCTCCGCGTTGTGGATGCGGGGCGAGGATTTGCGCGCGGCCTGCGCGGCATCGCTTGCCGCCAGTTCCATGGCAATCGCATCGCGCCCTTCATGGGCGCCCCTGGCCAGGAGGGCGATTTCGGCCAGCTTCTGTTTGGCGAAGGCCATCCAGCCCTTCAACTCGGCGTCCAGCGATTCCTCAAGCTCCAGGTCAACCGGCACATGGAGGAGCGAGCAGCCGGGGCCCACCCTCACCCTGTCCTTGCCCAGTTTTGCCGCCGCCTTTTCCAGAAGCGCGAGCGAGGCGGAAAGATCATTCCGCCACACATTGCGCCCATCCACCAGGCCCAGCGACAGCGCCTTGCCGGTTTTCCCGGCGGCGTCGATGCAGGCCTCAAGCTGCTCCGGCGCGCGGCACAGATCGACGTGAACGGAATCCACCGGCAATGAAAAGGCCAGACCGGCATTGTCGCCCAGCGCGCCGAAATAGGTGGCGAGCCTGATCCCAAGGCCGGGCGCGGCCCCGGCCAGCGCCTCATAGGCCGCCTTGCAGGCCGCGCGCGCCTCTTCGGAAAGATCGGTGACAAGGCAGGGCTCGTCAAGCTGGACCTCGGCCGCGCCCATCTCCGCCAGCTTCTTCAGAATCTCCGCGTAAACCGGCACGAGCTTCGCCACCGTGTCTTTCACGGAAAACCCTTCGTGCTTCGCCTTGCCCAGCAGCACGAACGTCACCGGTCCCACCAGAACCGGCACGGCGTTCAGGCCTTGCGCCTTCGCCTCTTCATACTCGGCGAAAACCTTGTCGCCGGACAGGCGGAATAACATGTCTTTTTCGAATTCGGGCACGATGTAGTGGTAATTGGTGTCGAACCATTTGGTCATTTCCATCGCGGGCGCGTCCTTGCTGCCGCGCGCCATGGAAAAATAAACCGCAAGGCTTCCCTCGGCGCCCACGGCCCGGTGTCGTTGCGGCACGCAGCCCAGCAGGAAGGCCGTGTCCAGAACCTGATCGTAGAAGGAAAAATCATTGCAGGGGACCGCGCGGATGCCGGCATCCTTTTGCAAGTCCCAATGCCGCTTGCGAAGCCCGGCCGCCGTTTCCAGCAGGAATTTTTCATCCGTCTTGCCCTGCCAGAAGGATTCAAGCGCCTTTTTCAGTTCGCGCGCGGCGCCCATGCGGGGAAATCCAAGATTGATGGCGGGGATCATGATGTCTCCTGTTCTTGCAAGTGGAACCATATTGCCAGTTTTCAGCCGCGGGACAAGCCCGTATTGCGGCAGGCGGCCGTACAGAGGCCGGCGCGGTTGAGCGTGTAGAAATGGATATGCCCCACGCCGCGCCTTTTCAGGGCCTCAATCTGCTCGCACAGAAGGTCAAGCGCGGCGGGCATGATATCATCCCCCGCCTTCTCGAAGCGCGCGGCGACGGCCTGCGGGACATGGGCGCCACATTTGGCGGCGAACTGCGTCGCATGGGAAAAATTCACGATGGGCAACAGCCCCGGCACGATGGGCGTGGCAAGGCCCGCCCGCGCCACTTCCTCCAGAAAGCGGTCATAGGCGTCCATGTCGAAAAAGAACTGGGTGATGGCGCGGGCCGCGCCGGCTTCGCATTTCGCGCGCAGCGCCGCGATATCGGCGGCAAGGCTCGGCGCTTCGGGATGCTTTTCGGGATAGGCGGCGACGCTCACCTCGAAGCCGCGCCCGTCCCGGAGGAAGGACACGAATTCGTCGGTATGGCGGAAACACCCGCTTTCCTTTTTCCCGGTTTCTCCCGGCGGCGCGTCGCCGCGCAGCGCCACGATGTGGCGGATGCCGCTTTGCCAAAGGCCGCCTATGTAATCGCGCAGCGCATCCCTGGCAAAAGAAAGCCAGGTCAGATGCGCCGCCGTCGGCACGCCGGTTTCGTTCTGGACACGGGCGGCGAGATCGGCCGTGTTCCGGCGTCCCGCGCCGCCCGCGCCGAAGGTGACGGTCATGAACGCAGGCCGCAAATCCGCGAGGCTCCGCACCGCCTCGAAAAAGCCGGGGAGTCCGTCTTCGGTTTTGGGCGGAAAGAATTCAAGGCTGAAACGCGGCGTGGACATTCAGGGAACGTAGTCCTCTACCCTTCTCACGCAAACCCTCCCTATGCGCAAGCTCTGCGCTGCCTGAATGATGTCTTCGGCTTCTGGCTGCCCATTGGTGCCCGGACGCACATACCTTTTGTTCAAACACGAGGCTTGCCAATGCTGCATCAGCACGGCAACCCCTTCGGCCGGGCTCATCGTTTTGACCTTTTCGGAATCGGGCTCCCCGTCATTCGGTTGAGACGTGGAAGTAGATGTTGGCTCATCTGTCATGACCTGCTCCTTTGTTCAAACGGGCGCCATGCGCCCGAAGGTTGAATAAAGACGGCAGGATCCGGAAAAGCGGGAGGCTTTCTCAGGGCTGCGCGCCGTCAAGTTCCTTGCGGTCCTGAAGGCGGATGGAACCTTCGAAAACCGGGGGACTACAGCGCGAGAAGGGATCATCACCTCATGGAAGGGGACTAAAGTGTCCGCCTGTCCACGCCCTTAGCTGTAGCGCTTTAGCTTTTTTAACGTGGCGCAAGCTGCCCCTTCGCCCTGCCCTTTCGGGACAAGGGTCAAATTCCACGGCCGGAAGAACCCGGCTTTTTGAAAATAGCCGCGGAGAAAGCGGCAAGTCAACCGGCAAACACGTCAAGCCGCAAAATAATCGGGGAGCGGGGACGGGCATGACGGGCCGCTCTTCTGGCGCGTGTCCGTTTCAGGGTCCGGGCAGCGCCACGCGAAAGTAATTTAACCGGCCTTTCGGATTGACAGGAACGCGCGCGATTGGCGATAAATCCCGGCATGAACCTGAAACGGACCCTTTGCGGAAAACCCTGTCGCGGCTGTCGTGGCTGTCACGCGCGCGCCTGAGCGCCCCCGGTTTTCCGTTTTATTCTTGGCCCGTTTCAGATCATGCATTCTCCATCGCTTTCAAAACGCCCGTTTATTGACCCTCCGCCCAATCTGGAAATCGATGATGACGGTGTTTCCAGGATTTTTAATCCCCGCAACGGCGGTCCCCTCGTCATCACCGCGCCCCATGCCTGCGCGGGCGGACTACAGGAGCTTGGCGTTCTGGATGCGCAAGGCAAGCTGATCCCCGGCATCGATCCTCACCGCGTCATGGACGAGAATCTTGAACCGCTTGTTTACGCCATGGCGCGGCACGGTTTTCCCATCATCATCAGCAAATTCACCCGCCTCTTTTTCGACGCCGCCTGCCTGCCGTCCTATGCCATTGAAGAGAAAACGCGCGACAGCATTGAAATTCCAGGATTTTCCGGGCCGTGGGGCGGAGCCCTTATGCACAAGGCCCGCCAACATTATGACGCCTATACCAGGGCGCTCTGGAGCCAGATCCGCCAGGATGAAGCCACGCAGGGCCGGCGTCATGTTCTGTCGCTCGACACGTTCACGCCCCAAAGCCTGCCGGGCGATCTTTGCGACCGGCGCGACATGCTCGTCTGCATCATCGCCAACGAAAGCAACGGGGACAACGCGGAAAGACTGAAAGAAAAGCTCCTGCACCGGATGGGCCCGCATCTGGACGGCATTCGGAGCCGCATCCGCTCAGGTTACGCGGTTGATCCTGACAATTCTGTCATTATCAACCGGCCTTACGGGCGGCAGGTTCTTGAGCGCCAACTGGTTCTTCCCGAAGGCGGTCTTACCGTGGATATCCGCAGCGATGTTCTGGCCGACGACGATAATGTCAACCTGTTCGCGGCGAAGCTGGCGGAGGCTTTCCGGGATATTTTTCCCGAAAGGCTGAAAGCGCCACATGTAAAACCCGTCCGGCGCACTGACTCGTCCAGTACGCCAGCGCCACCATGGGGACCGGGCGTAACGTTTGACATTTGACGCGCGGCCCCTTACGTTTCCCGCATCATCAAGGCCAGCACAGGGACGGGCCCTTGAAGCTGGGGCAACCTGCGGCGGCAGCCCGGAAGATGACGAAGGCGATGAGCGCTTCCCTTCCTGCCGGCGCGGCCGGGCTTGAAAAGCCCGGTTTTTTTATGCTTTGCAGGAGACAAGCGTGACGAAAACCGGAACATGGAATGACCGCACCATCGCCGCGCGCGCCGGCGTGGATGAAGATCCCGTGCATGGCGCCATCACGCCTTCGGCGGTCTTTTCAAGCAATTTTTCCTTTGAGGGTTTCGGCCGGAAGCGGGTCCATGACTACACCCGCACCAGCAACCCCACCCGCGACACGCTGGGCAGGGCCGTGGCGGAACTGGAAGGGGGACATAACGCCGTCATCACCTCCACCGGCATGGCGGCGGTGAACCTGGTCCTGGCGGACCTCGCGCCCGGTGATCTTGTGATCGCCCCACATGATTGTTATGGCGGCACTTATCGCCTCCTGACCGAGCGGGCAAGGCTCGGCCATTTCCGCGTTGAATTTGTCGACCTCACCTGCACCGCGCGGGAAAAGCCTTCCTTCGCCGCCCGGCCGCGCCTTGTGCTGATCGAGACGCCCAGCAACCCCCTTCTGCGCATCACCGACATCCGCGCCGTGGCGCGGACGGCGAAAAAGGCGGGGGCCCTGGTGGTGGCCGACAACACCTTCCTGTCGCCCGTCCTGCAAAAGCCGCTGGACCTCGGCGCGGATATCGTCGTTCACTCCCTCACCAAATACATCAACGGCCACAGCGACGTCGTGGCCGGCGCGGTGGTTTCAAAAACGCCGGAGCTTCACGAAAGATTCGCGTTCTGGGCCAACACCCTTGGGCTGACCGGCGCGCCCTTCGACGGCTGGCTGATGCTGCGCGGGCTGCGCACGCTGGAGCTTCGGGTTCGCGCGCAAACGGAAACTGCGGGCGAGATGGCCCGTTATCTCGCCGCCCGTCCCGGCGTGGCGCGGGTTTATTATCCGGGGCTTGCCGCGCATCCGGGGCACAAGGTGGCGGCGCGCCAGCAAAAAGGCTATGGCGCGATGCTGGCCTTCGAACTGGCGGACCCGGCGCGGGTCGAGCCTTTCGTGAACGCGCTCACGCGGACGGGCGGGCTTTTCAGCCTCGCGGAATCGCTGGGCGGGTTCGAAAGCCTGATCGCGCATCCCGTCACCATGACGCATGCCGCGATGGACCCGGAGGCGCGGAAAAAGGCCGGCATTTCGGACGCCCTGCTGCGCGTTTCCATCGGCCTTGAAACGGCGCAGGACCTGAAGGCCGGGCTCGCGGACGCCTTCGCGGCCATCGCCAGAAAAAGCGGCGGAAACAAGCCCCGCCGCCGCCGCAAAAACCGCTAGGTTTTACGGGACAGTCATAGTCGCGCCCCTTGTACGAACGAACTTATGAATGGACGCGCTCCAAAGGGAGTGGAACAAAAGCCGCGTCCCTTGAAGGATTGTCACTCAAAATCGCAAGCGCCTGTGTAGATATAGCTGTGGTGGGCCGGCATCGCCAGCTTGCTGCCGCCACTGTTGCTGGCGATGGCGATCCAATCCTGGTTTCCCGTGCCGGTGTGTTCCGTCCAGGTCGCGCCGGAGTCGCTGCTGGTGTAGATATAGCCGCCGTAGACCACCGCCGCCAGCTTTGCGCCGTCGCTACTGCTGGCAATGGCGCGCCAATCCCGGCTGCCCGCGCCGGTTCGCGCCGTCCAGGTCGCGCCGGAATCACTGCTGGCGTAGATAGAGCTGTGGCGGGCCGTCGCCGCCAGTTTGGCGCCGTCGCTGCTGCTGGCGATGCTGGTCCAGGGGCGGTTGCCCGCGCCGGTATGCTCCGTCCAGGTCGTACCGGAGTCGTTGCTGGTGTAGATAGAGCCGCCCCAGACCACCGCCGCCAACCTGCTGCCGTCGCTGCTGCTGGTGATGTCGTTCCAGAGCCGGCTGCCCGCGCCGGTGCGCTCTGTCCAGGTCGCGCCGGAATCGCTGCTGGTGTAGATAGAGCCGCTGCCGCTGTCGTAGACCATCGTGGCCGCCGCCAGCTTCGTGCCGTCGCTGCTGCTGGCGATGCCGCTCCACCTCCGGCTGCCCGCACTGGTGCGCGCCGTCCAGGTCGCGCCGCTGTCGCTGCTGGTGTAGATATAGTCGTCCCAGGCTGGAGCCGCCAGTTTGGTGCCGTCACTGCTGCTGGCGATGCCCCGCCAAATCCGGCTGCCCGCGCTGGTATGCTCCGTCCAGGTCGCGCCGGAATCGCTGCTGGTGTAGATAGAGCCGTTGCCATCGTAGACCGCCGTCGCCGCCGCCAGCCGGACGCCGTCGCCGCTGCTGGCGATTTTCCACCAAGCCCGGCTGCCTGCGCTAGCGCGCTCTGTCCATATGAGGGAAGAGCAAGTCCAATTGTCTTTGCACACCCATGCACCGTCCAAGCGCATGATGGTTTGCCCGTCCGTGCAGTCGGGCAGGGTCGTGCCCACGCTTACGCTGGCCCACGCCCCATCCCCGCGCAGATAAGTGCTGCTGTCCGCCGTGCCGTTGCCAAGCCGCGCCGGGGCTACCGTGCCACTGGAGATGTTGCTGGCGTTCAAGGCGGTGAGGTTCGCGCCCGAAGATGCTGGAAGCGTGGCCGGAAACCGCGCGTCGGGGATTGTGCCGCTGGCGAGGCTATCGGCGTTCAATGTAGTGAGCGACGCGCCGGAGCCGCCGATTACGCCCGCAAAAGAGACCGTGACCAGCGGCGTGTCATCGGAGTCCCGTATTTCCAGAAGATTCCCCGTCTGGCTCGCAGCACCCTTTACGACAAGGGGAGTATCGGTCGCGGCCTGCGATGTCAGCATCAGCAGATCGCCGGAGGTGGTATAGGTGACGGCCGCCGCTCCGCCAAGACCGGTGCCATCATTGTACTGCACCTGCCCGCTGGAACCGCCAGCACCACTGACCGGCGCATCCTCGGTGCAGGCGATGACGGTTCCGTTGGATGAACACCATTTGCCGTTCTCCAGCGTACCCACCCTGGGGTCCACCTCGGTGGCCGAACCGGACGCCGCCATGCTGATCCAGCTTGCGCCGTCGCAGAACTGCATGACGCCGTGATCCGCGTTGTAGATCGTCTCCCCGTTCACGCCCGGCGGGTTTACGCAGCCGGCATAAAGCGGGGAGCCTGCCAGCAGCGCGGCGTAAAAGACGGCAAGGAAG
>JANQEX010000085.1 GCA_028278105.1 Alphaproteobacteria bacterium
GGCGGGCCTCAACCCGAACGGCGACGACATGCCCTTTGGCTTCGTGCCGCGCCGCGGCCGCCGCCGCCGCATCGTGACCGAGAATTACGTCTGACCTTCCTCCGGTTCCGTCTGGCGTAAAAAAACCCCGCTTCACGGCGGGGTTTTTGTTTGACGGCAAGGATTTGGCAAATTGTTTCCAGCCATAACGGCAAAACGGGGGCAAATGCGGCAAACAACGCCAGAAGCGGGAAACCAAAGACATCCCGCCGCGCCGAACATGTAAAATCAACCCGCCAGCTTTTTCTTCAGCAGGTCATTCACCACGGCGGGGTTGGCCTTGCCGCCGGTGGCCTTCATCACCTGGCCCACGAAGAAGCCGAACAGCTTGTCCTTGCCGGAGCGGTATTCGGCCAGCTTGCCTTCATGGGCCTGCATGACCTGGTCGATGGCGGCTTCAATCGCGCCGGCGTCGCTCACCTGGCGGAGGCCCTTTTCCTCCACGATCCGCGCGGCGGGCTTGCGCGTGTCCACCATGGCGGCGAAGACGTCCTTGGCGGTGCGGCCCGAAATGGTGCCGTCCTTGATGAGCCGGATCAGCGCGCCGAGTTGCGGCGCGGGGACGGGGCTGTTGGATATCCCCTTGTTCGCGGCGTTCAGGGCCGCGAACAACTCGCCCGTGACCCAGTTGGCGGCCTGCCGGCCGTCGCCGGATTCCTTCGCCACCTGCTCGAAATAATCCGCCGCCTCGCGCTCGGCCACCAGCACGCCCGCGTCATAGGCGGTGAGGCCGTATTCCTTCATGAAGCGGCGCTTTTTTTCATCGGGCAGTTCGGGCAGGGACGCACGGATGCTTTCCACCCATTCCTCCGCCAGCACCAGCGGCAGCAGGTCGGGATCGGGGAAATAACGGTAGTCATGCGCCTCTTCCTTGCCGCGCATGGGGCGGGTCTCGCCCTTTTGCGCGTCGAACAGGCGCGTCTCCTGGCGGATGGTTCCGCCCGATTCCAGCACCCCGATCTGGCGGCGGGCCTCATGGTCCACCGCCTGCGCCACGAAGCGCACCGAGTTCACGTTCTTCACCTCGCAGCGCGTGCCAAGCTTTTCGCCGGGGCGGCGGACCGACACGTTGACGTCGGCGCGCAGGCTGCCTTCCTCCATGTTGCCGTCGCAGGCGCCGAGATAGCGCAGGATGGCGCGCAGCTTCTTCAGGTAGAGCGCGGCTTCTTCGGACGAGCGGATGTCGGGCTCCGACACGATCTCCATCAGCGCCACGCCCGCGCGGTTCAGGTCGATATAGGATTCATCGGGATTCTGGTCGTGCAGGCTCTTGCCGGCGTCCTGCTCCAGATGCAGCCGGGTGATGCCGATCCGGCGCGTCTCTCCTCCCGGAAGGTCGATTTCAACGGCCCCCTCGCCGACGATGGGATTCTTGTACTGGCTGATCTGGTAGCCCTGCGGCAGATCGGGATAGAAATAGTTCTTGCGGTCGAAGATGGAGGTGAGGTTGATCCGCGCCTTCAGGCCCAGACCGGCGCGCACCGCCTGCTCGACGCAGTATTTGTTGATGACCGGCAGCATGCCGGGCATGGCGGCGTCCACCAGGCTGACGTGATGATTGGGCGCGCCGCCGAAGCGGGCCGAGGCGCCGGAAAACAGCTTGGCCTCCGAGAGCACCTGCGCATGCACTTCCATGCCCACGATGACGTCCCACGGACCGGTTTCGCCCTGAATCACGATTGATCTCCTTCATCAAACGGGAACATTTTCCGCACCAGGAAACAAGACCGCCCCCCTCCCTTTGGGAGGGGATGGGGGAGGGGCGCCGAACAGGGTCTCAAGGGGCGAAAGGGTCGTGAGGGTCTTTTTTGTCGGCCCTGTTGACCCTCCCGGCCCTTTCACAGAACTCCGCCCCTTAATTCCCTCCCTTCCGCCTTCGCCCTACAAGCTTCGGCGGACGAGATTATCCCAAGGACCCGCCGGAGCCTTGGCGAAGGCCGGCAAGGGGAAGACTCTTCCTCTCCCCTTGCCCGCCTGCGCTAAAGCTACGGCGAGGTCCTTGAAGAAAGCTCGTCCGCCGTAGCTCGCAGAGCGAAGGCGGAAGGGAGAGGTTGCAAGAACTTGGGTTTAGACGCGAAGCGGCTAAACCCTTAGTTCTTGCTGGTGAGGGGTTCTCTTTCCCAACCGCATGACCCCACCCCTTGATCCCCTCCCTCAAGGGGAGGGGAAATATATTTATGTCATGCTGGCCCCAGCTTTTCCGCCTCCGCAAGCTTCGGCGCGACGGGTGTGCCAAGACCTCGGCGGTGCCGCAGGCGAAGCCGGGCGCCGGGGTAAACTCCAGCCTTTCTGTCTCGCCCAAGGGCTTCGCGGGACCGAATGAGCAAACCTGTCCGCCGGAGCCTTGGCGAAGGCCGGCAAGGGGAGGGGAAATGTTTGGTTTCGTCCATTGACAAGCTTGGCGTCTCCTTCCCTAACCCCTCCCGAAAGGAGGATTGCGTTTCACGCTTTCTCATCACGTTTTCCCGTCCGGCGTCAGGCATGAAACGGCGGAACGGCGCGGAAACCGATGGCGTTTTCCAGCGCGCCGCCAACCCGGAGAACGGTTTCCTCGTCGAACGGCCGGCCGATAAGCTGCAACCCCAGCGGCAACCCGTTCTTCGACAGCCCCGCCGGCAGCGACAGCCCCGGCAGCCCCGCCATGTTGACCGGCACGGTGAAAACGTCCTCCAGCCACATCTTGACCGGATCGTCTTCCTTCTCGCCGATGGCGAACGCCTCGCCGGGCGTGGCGGGCGTCAGGATGACGTCGCAGGTCTTGAAGGCCTGCGCGAAATCGCCGGCGATGCGCGTGCGCACCTTTTGCGCCTTGAGGTAATAGGCGTCGTAATAACCGGCGGACAGCACATAGGTTCCGATCAGGACGCGCCGCCGCACCTCGCGCCCGAAGCCCGCGGCGCGGGTGTTTTCATACATTTCCTGCACCGGCCTGCCCGGCACGCGCAGGCCATAGCGCACGCCGTCATAGCGGGCAAGGTTGCTGGAGGCTTCGGCGGGCGCCACGATGTAATAGGCGGGCAGGGCGTATTTGGTGTGCGGCAGGCTGATCTCCACGACCTCCGCGCCCGCTTCTTCCAGCAGCTTCGCGCCGCGCTCCCAGAGATCGCCGATTTCTCCGGGCATGCCGTCCACCCGGTATTCGCGCGGAATGCCGACGCGCAGACCCCCCACCTCGCCGGTCAGCGCCGCCAGGTAATCGGGCACGCCGCGTTGGACCGAGGTGGAATCCTTCGGATCATGCCCCGCCATGGAGCGCAGCATCAGCGCCGCGTCCTTCACGTCGCGGGCGACCGGCCCCGCCTGGTCCAGCGACGAGGCGAACGCCACGATGCCCCAGCGCGAACAGCGTCCGTAAGTGGGCTTGATGCCCGTCAGGCCGCAAAGCGCCGCAGGCTGGCGGATGGAGCCGCCGGTATCGGTGCCGGGGGCGGCGATGGCCGCGCGCGCCGCCACGGCCGCCGCGGCCCCGCCGGAGGATCCGCCCGGAACCAGCTTGCGCGAGGCGTTCGCGGGATCGGGTCCCGTCCAGGGATTGATGACGGGGCCGCAGGCCGACGTGGTGTTGCTGGAGCCCATGGCGAATTCATCCATGCCCAGCTTGCCCAGCATCAGCGCGCCGTCATGCCACAGCCGGGCGGTGACGGTGGATTCGTAAGCCGGCGTGAAGCCTTTCAGGATGCGGCTGCCGGCGGTAGTCGGCACCCCCTTGGTGCAGAACAGGTCCTTGACGCCGAGCGGCGCGCCTTCCAGCGGCCGCGCCGTGCCCTTCGCATAGCGGGCGTCGGATTCCTTCGCCTTTTCCAGCGCAAGTTCGGGCGTTTCCACCACATAGGCGTTGAGCGGACGGCAGGTCTCCTGCGCGGCGATATAGGCCCGGACCAGTTCGGTCGCGCTGAATCTTTTCGCGCGCATCCCGTCCAACGCTTCGGCAAGAGAGAGTTCCGTAAGTGAGGCCATGTTCTTTTCTGACTTCTGATGACTGATTTCTGACCCCTGAATCACTCCACCACCTTGGGCACGACAAAGAACCCCGCCGCCTGCGCGGGCGCGTTGGCCAGAATCTCGTTCGGGCAGTGGCCGTCGGTGATCCTGTCGTCGCGCATGGGAAGGGCCGTTTCCACCACCGAGGTGAGCGGCGCCACGTGACCGGTGTCCACCTCGTTCAACTGGTCGATCCAGCCGAGAATGCCGTCCAGTTCTTTCGCCCAGGCCTCTTTTTCCTCTTCCCTGACCTTGATGCGGGCCAGGGAAGCGATGCGGGTCACCGTGTCTTTGTCGATGGTCATGAGGCCGGGTTCATGCTAGCAAATGGAAGCCTTGCATCATAAGTCGCTTCGCGCAAAACACAACACTCCATGTCCTTGCATGTATTTCCGCATTTATTAAGACGGCTGAAGAAGGACACGCCCCTTCTGGGACTGGATGTGGGCACCCGCGCCATCGGCATCGCGGTGAGCGACCCGGCGCGCGGGCAGGCCGCGCCGCTTTCCACCTTGCGCCGCAAATCCGTTCCGGCCGACATGGCGGCCCTGGCGGAAATCGCGCGCGCGCGGGACGCACGGGGATTTATCCTTGGCCTGCCGCTCAACATGGACGGCGGCGAAGGCAAAATGGCCGCCTATGTCCGGGCCTTCGCCGGGCAAATGCTGGCGCACAAAAAGCTGTTCGCGGGCGAGCCGGAAATTTCCTTTTTCGACGAGCGCCTGTCCTCGGCCGCCGTGGAGCGTTTCCTCATCAAAAGCGGCGTGTCGCGCAAAAGGCGGCGGGAGGTCGTGGACAAGCTGGCGGCGCAGGCCATTCTTCAGGCGGCGCTGGACTGCATCGCGCGGACCGGCACAACATCTTCAGAAAAGAAATGAAACGCAAGGAAACAACCCTCTCCCCCGGAAGGGGGAGAGGGTGCAAGAGCTTGGGTTTAGACGCGAAGCGGCTAAATCCTTAGCTCTTGCTGGTGAGGGGGACTCCTTTCCTAAACCCCTCTCCCGAAGGACGGGGTATTAAAGTATGGTTTTTCCATGAAAATCCTGCCGGGCGCGTCCGTATCTCACGTTCTTCTCCCCGCCGCGCTGTTCTGCCTTGGCCCCATGGCGGCGCTGGCCCCGCGCCTGTTGTGGCTGCCGCCCGTTCTGGCCGCGCTGGTTTTCCTGCCCGCGCTTTTTCAGGAGCGCGGCAGGCTGAAAATCTTTTTCACCTGTCCACCGGTTTTGCTGGCCCTGGCGGCGCTTTTCTATTCCGGCCTCAGCCTTTTGTGGAGCCCGACGCCAAAGCCGTTTGATTCCGCATCGGGCCTTCTGGGATGCGGGGTTTGCGCCCTGGTCTTCGCGGCTTATCTGAAACGGAACCCGGTCCGTCTTTCAAATACGTCCCGGCTGTTTCTGGCCCTTGGGCTGCTGGCGGGATTTTTCCTTCTGGCGGGCGAGTTCCTGCTCGACTACCCGCTGCACCGGCGGACGAACGGATTGGACGCGGCGGCCCTGATTAACGACAATGTCCTGAAACGGGCCATCGCCGCCCTTGCCCTTTTGCTCTGGCCCGTGGCCGCCCTTCTGGAGCAAAAACGCGGCCGGTTGTGGAGCCTTGGCGTCCTCGCGGTCTTTGCCGGCTTTACCTTTATCGCCACCAACCGTTCGGCGGCTTTGGGCATGGCGGCGGGCCTGGCGGCGCTTGGCCTTGCTTTTTTCAGCGCAAAGGGAGCCCAGCGCCTTCTCACCGGCGTGATTGTCGCGGGACTGGCCCTGACCGTGCCCCTGTTCAACCTTGTGCCGCTTTGGGAAGCGGAACTGGCACCTTACCTGTTCGACACCGCCGAATGGCGCGTGAAGATCTGGATGATCGCCGCGCCGCGCGTGGGCGAAAGCCTGGCCTTCGGCCATGGCATCGACTCCCTGCGGGGAATGCTTTTCAACCTTGGCGGCGAAGGCCTTCCCTATATCAAGCCCGGCATCGGCGCCCTCGCCCTTCATCCGCATCATGTTTTTTTGCAGCTTTGGCTGGATTTCGGCGCGGCCGGCGCCCTGCTATGGGGCGCGCTGATGCTGTGGGGGACGCGCGCCCTTTTGCAATTGCCTTTGACCACGCGCCCCTATGCGCTGGCGGCGGCTTTTTGCAGCCTCGCCATGCTGTGCGCCACTTTTTCGCCGCTGCAAGGCTGGTGGGCGGGCGCGCATGTGATGACGGCGCTGTTGTTTATGTTTCAAGCACCGCGCGCAGGGCAGGAATAAGGGGAATATCAGCCGGTGGCATGGGATAGTCTTCAAGATCGCCGGGCCGGACCCAGGCCAGCTCCTGCCCTTCCCGCGGGCGTGGCGCGCCTTGCCAGTTCCGGCACAGGTAAAGCGGCATCAGCAGGTGGAATTTTGCGTAGGCATGGCTGGCGAAAGCGATGGGCCGCAAATCCGCCGCGTCAACCGTGACGCCAAGCTCTTCCTTCAATTCGCGGATCAACGCGGTTTCCGGGGTTTCGTCCGGCCCGGCTTTTCCGCCGGGGAATTCCCAGAGCCCCGCCATCTCCCTGCCCGGCGGACGGCGGGCCAGCAGCACCCGTTTTTGCGCATCCACCAGCGCCACGGCGGCGACGAGAATCATCGTCATGACCGGTAACCGGCGTTGATGTCGATATAGCCATGCGTCAGGTCGCAGGTCCAGACCCGCGCCTTGCCCTTGCCCGCGCCCGCGTCGAACAGGATGTGAATCTCGCGCCCTTTCAGATGCCTGGCCACCGGCGCCTCGTCATAGCCGCGCGCCACGCCGCCGCGGGCGTAAATGGTCACGCCGCCCATGGCGATCCGGGCGCGGCGGATGTTCACCTTTTCCCCGGCCCGCGTCGCCGCCGCCAGCACCCGGCCCCAATTGGCGTCCGAGGCCGCCATGGCCGTTTTCACAAGAGGGGAATTGGCGATGGTCAGCGCCATGCGCTTCGCCGCCGCGCCGCTCGCGGCGCCGGTCACGTCGATGGTGATGAATTTGCCGGCCCCCTCGCCGTCGCGGATAATTTGTTGGGCCAGATCCACCAGCACGGCCTCGAACGCGCGGACAAAATCCTTCAGCGCGCGGTCTTTGGCCGATTTCACCGCGACATGCTTCGCCTTGCCGCTGGCGAAGGCCAGGAGCGTGTCGTTGGTGGAGGTGTCGCCATCCACCGTGATGGCGTTGAAGCTTTTCTCCGCTCCCGTCTTCAGCAGTTTTTGCAGAACGGGCGCGGGGATGTCCGCATCGGTGAACACGAAGGCCAGCAGGGTGGCCATGTCGGGCGCGATCATGCCCGAACCCTTGGCGAAGCCTGAAATGACCACCTTTTTCCCGCCGATTCTGGCCGTGCGGCTGGCGGTCTTGGGAAAGGTGTCGGTCGTCAGGATGGCCGCCGCGCTTTTGCGCCAGGCCTTTTCCGCAGGGGCGAGCTTTTCCGCCAGCGCGGGCACGAATCGCGCCAGCGCGTCCGGCGGCCATGGCTCGCCGATGATGCCGGTGGAGGCCAGGAACACTTCGCTTTTCCTGCAACCCAGCCGCGCCGCGACCGCTTCCGCGCTCCGGGCCGCCAGAGCCGTGCCCGGCCCGCCGGTGCCGGCATTGGCGTTGCCGGCATTCACCAGAAGTCCCCGCGCCGCCCCGCCTTTCAGCGCCTTGCGGCACCACGACACGGGCGCGGCCGCCGACGCGAGTTGCGTGAACACGCCCGCCACGCTTGCGCCGCCCTCGAACGCGGCCAGCATCAGGTCATCGCGCCCCTTGTACCGCAGGCCCGTCCGCGCCACGGCCAGACGCACGCCTTTCACGGGACGAAGAACGGATTTTTTTTTGGGTCTGAGAGGTGCGCGGGAGGCGGACATTTCTTTCCTTTATCCTATGCTGAAATTACGTGACCAACATCGCGCGCAGGGCGAGGGCGGAAGGAAAGGGAGACTCTTCCTCTCCCCTTGAGGGAGAGGTTGCAAGAACCTGGGTTTAGGCGCGAAGCGGCTAAACCCAGGTTCTTGCTGGTGAGGGGTTCTTTTGATGGCAACCATCAACCCCACTCCTTGGTCTCCTTCCTTCCGCCTTCGCTAGGTTCAATGGACAATTAAACTCAAGTCATTGAAAAGACTAAACGAACATTCCGGGCAAGGTTGCGCAGCAACCGCGACCCGGAATCCAGTTTGTTTTTGAAAACAAATGGGATTCCCGCTTCCCTGCTTCGCCTTCGGCTTCGCAGGGCGCACTTGCAAAAAGGCCCGGCGCAGCTTTAGCGTAGCCGGGTCGCGGGAATATTCGTGTTGGTAATTGTCCATTGAACCTAGGGATACCACCGCTCCTGTTTCCAGCCCGCGCCGTCGCGGGTGAAGATCAGCCGGTCGTGCAGGCGGAATTTCCGGTCCTGCCAGAATTCGATGTAAACCGGCTCCACGCGATAGCCCGACCAGTGCGGCGGGCGGGGCACGTCCTGTCCCTCGAACGTCGCTTCGAACTCCTTCACGCGCGCGTCCAGGGTGGTGCGCTGGTCCAGCGCCTGCGATTGCAGCGAGGCCCAGGCGCCAAGCTGGCTCCCGCGCGGCCGCGTCTTGAAATAGGCGTCGGCCTGCGCGGGCGGAACGGGCGCGGCCGCGCCCTCCACCCGCACCTGGCGGCGGAGGTTTTTCCAGTGAAAGCAGAGCGCCGCATGCGGATTTTCCCGAAGCTGCTCCCCCTTGCGGCTGAGGGTGTTGGTGTAGAAAACAAAGCCGCCGTCCTCCACGCCCTTCAACAGCATCACGCGCGCGCTGATGCGTCCTCCGGCGTCGGCGGTGGCAAGGGTCATGGCGGCCGGATCATCGGCCTCGGCCTTTTCCGCCTCCGCAAGCCATTGGCGAAACAGCGCGAAAGGATCACCGGCAAAGCCTGAAGAAAGCGGATTTTCAGTCATTTGTTGATTTTGCTCCCCTCATGAAGCCTCCTGTGTCAAAGTCTCGCCTTAATCGGGCCCTACATCAAGGGCTCTTCCCCCATTTTCACGACGAGGACCCCATGACCCGTTCTCATTCCTTCACCGCGCTCGCCCTTTTGCTGGTTGCGGGCCTTTCCCTTGGCGCCTGCCAGAGCAGCGGCTGGGGCCAGAAGCAAACCGTCGGTACGCTCGGCGGCGCGGCCGCGGGCGGCCTGATCGGCAGCCGCATCGGCGCGGGAACCGGCAACGTGATCGCCACCGCCGCGGGCGTCGCCCTTGGCGCATGGCTTGGCAATGAAATCGGCGCGTCGCTGGATTCCGCCGACCAGGCCAAGCTTCAGCAGGCGCAGTACCAGGCCTATAACGCCCCCGTGGGCCAGACCATCACCTGGAACAATCCGCAAAGCGGCAATCACGGCACCTTCACCCCCGTGCGCGACGGCACCTCCAGCAGCGGCGCCTATTGCCGCGAGTTCCAGCAGACCGTCGTCATCAACGGGCAGCGGCAAAGCGCCTATGGCACCGCCTGCCGCCAGCCCGACGGAAGCTGGCAGATCGTGAGCTAA